>JAILMD010000045.1 GCA_024692805.1 bacterium
AGAAAAATTTTGAAAAATCTCTTGACACGGGGCCGGGTGTTAAGTATAATATATTCGCTATACCATGGGAAGAAGTGGGAAGTTACCATTTTGTAGGCTGGCAAAATGGAGAATTTCCGCAGACAAGTGTGCTAGCAAGACTAGTGCGACAACGATTTGCCAAAGTTAGTGTTAGGCAGTATAGCGCCGAGGCAAAGTGGTTGGAATAATGGAGGAAATAAATGGCAACACAAAAAATGAGAATTAATTTAAGAGCATATGACCATGAACTTGTTGATTCTGCATCTGCAAGAATTGTGGAAACTGCTAAAAAAGCTGGCGCAAAGGTAAGCGGTCCTATTCCTATGCCAACTGAAAAAGAAGTGGTAACTATTTTAAGAAGCCCACACAAACATAAGGACTCTCGTGAACAATTCGAGATTAGAACACATAAAAGGTTAATTGATATTTACAACCCATCAGCAAAAACAGTTGATTCACTTATGAAGATCGACCTTCCTGCTGGCGTTGATATCAAAATTAAATTATAGGAGCAAGGAGGAAATTAGTGATGAAAAATGCATTATTAGGCAAAAAGATTGGAATGTCACAAATTTTTACAGCTAATGGTCAAGTTGTTCCTGTTACAGTTGTTGAGGCTGGTCCTTGCATGGTTAGCCAAATCAAAACTGCAGATAAAGACGGCTATGAAGCTGTTCAATTAGCTTTTTGTGACACAAAAGAAAATAGATTAACAAAAGCAGAGGCTGGCCACCTTAAAAAGGCAAATGTTGCACCAAAGAAATATCTTAAAGAATTCAAAATCTCAGCCGAAGGATTAACTTTAGGAAGCGAAATTAAGTGTGACGTATTTAAAGCTGGAGATCTTGTTGATGTTAGTGGAACAAGCAAAGGTCACGGATTCAGCGGCGTTATTAAACGTTGGAATGCTCATAGGCTTCCTATGACACATGGTGCTGGTCCTGTTCACCGTGAGCCAGGTTCAATGGCAGCAAACAGTGATCCATCACGTGTTTTCAAAAACAAAAAACTTCCAGGTCAATATGGTAACGAAAAGGTTACTATTCAAAACCTTGAAATTGCAAAAGTCGATGTTACTCGTAACCTTCTTTTAATTAAAGGGGCAATCCCAGGAGCAAAAGGAAGCGTTGTAACAATTTCTAGTGCTGTTAAGGCTAACTAGTAGGGGGCAAACTATGCAAACTAAAGTTTTAAACACATTAGGCGAAGAAGTTGGAAAAGTTACTTTAAAAGATGAAGTTTTTAACCAACCATATAATGAAGCGTTAATTCATCAAGTTGTTGTTGCTTATCTTGCAAATGGAAGACAAGGAACAAAGAGCACTCTAACAAGAAGTGAAGTTAGAGGTGGCGGAAGAAAACCTTGGAGACAAAAGGGAACTGGTAATGCAAGACAAGGCTCTATCAGGGCTCCACAATGGATCAAGGGTGGCGTTGTGTTTGCGCCAAAGCCAAGAGATTTCTCTCAAAAAGTTAACAAACAAATGAAACAAGGTGCTTTTGTTAGCGCACTTAGCGAAACTGCAAGAAACAAAAACATTATCGTTGTTGACGAACTTAATTTAGCTAAACCAAACACAAAAGAATTTGCTAAAATCTTAGCAAACCTTAAAGCAGAAAAGAGAGTTTTAGTTGTAACAGGCGAAAACAATGAAAACGTTTATCTTAGCGCAAGAAATATTGATAGAGTTTGTGTTACTCCATCAAACCTTGCTTGCACTTATGACGTTGTTTTGGCTGATAAAGTTATTTTAACAAAAGCAGCTCTTAAAAACATTGAGGAGGCTTTAAAATAATGGTTAGTCATGACGTTATTATAAGACCAGTTCTTAGTGAAAAAACTTATGCTGATATTCCAAGCAAAAAATATACATTTGAAGTTGCTAAGAACGCAAACAAAACCCAAATTAAACAAGCCGTTGAAGAAGTTTTTGGTGTTAAAGTTGCATCAGTTAATACTTCTAACGTATATGGCAAAATTAAAAGACAAGGAAAAAATGAGGGGCTAACAGGAAATTACAAGAAGGCAGTTGTAACGCTAACTAGCGACAGCAAGTCTATTGCATTCTTTGATAGTCTTTCATAATTAGGGAGATAGAGTATTATGGCACTTAAACAATTTAAGCCGATAACTGCTGGAACAAGATTTCGTCGTGCTCCTTCATTTGAAGAAGTAACAGCCAGCAAACCAGAAAAGTCTTTACTTGAAACAAAGAAAAAGACTGGTGGCCGTAATTCATATGGTCGCTTAACAGTTCGTCACATTGGTGGCGGCAACCGTCAAAAATATCGTGTTATTGATTTCAAACGTGATAAAGATGACGTTCCTGCAAAAGTTGCAAGCATTGAATATGATCCAAACAGAAGCGCTTATATCGCACTTTTAAATTATGCTGATGGTGAAAAGAGATATATCTTAGCTCCAATCGGCCTTAATGTTGGCGACACCGTTATGAGCGGAGCAAATGCTGAAATTAAAGCAGGAAACACTCTTCCACTTGATATTATTCCAGTTGGTTCTGTTGTTCACAACATTGAATTCCAACCAGGACGTGGTGGAAAGATTGCTAGAAGCGCAGGAATTAGTGCGCAATATATGGCAAAAGAAGGAAAATATGCAACTCTTAGAATGCCAAGCGGAGAAATGAGAAAAGTTTTAGTTACTTGCAGGGCAACAATTGGCCAAGTTGGTAACGTTGAACATGAAATTGTTTCTTTAGGTAAAGCAGGAAGAGTAAGACATATGGGAACAAGACCAACAGTTCGTGGTTCTGTTATGAACCCAGTTGATCACCCACATGGTGGTGGTGAAGGTAAATCTCCAGTTGGTCATCCAGGTCCTGTTACTCCTTGGGGTAAACCAGCAATGGGTTATAAGACTCGCAAGAAGAAAAACAGATCTAACAAATTTATGGTAAAGAGAATTAACTAGGAGAAAGAACGATGAGTAGAAGTGTTAAAAAAGGCCCTTTCGTTGCTGAAAGTTTGTTAAAACAAATCAATGAACTTAATGCTAAAAATGAAAAGAAAGTTGTTAAAACTTGGAGCAGAAGTTCAACAATCATTCCTGAAATGGTTGGGCATACGATTGGTGTTCATGATGGAAGAAAACATGTTCCAGTTTATGTAACTAGCGAAATGGTTGGTTATAAACTTGGTGAATTTGCCCCAACAAGAACTTTTAAAGGGCATAAAGGCGCAAGCGCAACAGGAGGCAAATAATGGCAACAAGAAGTAGAGAAAAAACAGCTGCAAGAAAAGAAAACGCTGATAAGCGCGCTTACGCAGTTGCAAGATATGTAAGAATTTCTCCAAGCAAAGTTAGGATAGTTCTTAACGTAATTCGCGGAGAAAAATATGAAAATGCTGTAGCTATTTTAAAGAACATGCCAAACAGCGGTGCTGAATATGCACTTAAAGTTCTTGAAAGCGCTGGAGCAAATGCTGAAAACAACCTTGGCTTAAACAAAGCAGACCTTTATGTTTGCGAAGCAAAAGCTGATGGTGGCCCAATTCTTAAAAGGTTTCAACCTGTTAGCAAGGGCAGAGCACATTCAATTAAGAAAAGAACTAGCCACATTACAATTAAATTGGATGTAGCACAAAATTAGGAGGAGAGTATGGGACAAAAAGTTAATCCACACGGTCTAAGAGTTGGTGTTAACACTGGTTGGAACAGCCAATGGTATGCATCAAACAAAGATTTTTCAAAATATCTTCTTGAAGATAGAAAAATCCGTGACTTTATTAAGAAAAATTACAAAAATTTTGGTATTAGCAAAGTTAACATTGATAGAAGCGTTGATAAAACAGTTGTTTCTGTTTACACTTCAAGACCAGGTCTTGTTATAGGTCAAAAAGGCGCTGGAGTTGAAACTCTTAAAGCACAACTTGCAAAAATCAGCCAAGCTAAAAATGTTGTTGTTAATGTTATGGAAATCAAATCTCCTGATTTTGACGCTCAACTTGTTGCTGAAAGCATTGCAAGCCAACTTGAAAACAGAGTTGGTTTCAGAAGAGCAATGAAACAAGCATTAAACCGTTGCACTAAAGCCGGTGTTCAGGGAATTAAGATTATGGTTGGTGGACGTCTTGATGGCGCTGAAATCGCAAGAAGCGAGTTTTATCAAGAAGGAAGCCTTCCACTTCAAACTTTAAGAGCTGATATTGATTATGGGTTTGCAGAAGCTCATATCTATGGAAAGCTTGGTGTTAAAGTTTGGATTTATAAGGGCGAAATTTTAGGAAAGAAAAATTTAACAAACGCTCAAGGAGGAAACACTCATGTTGATGCCTAAGAGAGTTAAAAGAAGAAAACAACAAAGAGGACGTATGAAAGGCGTTGCAACTCGTGGTAACAAGATAACACGCGGAGAATACGGCCTTGTTGCAACTGAGCCATGCTGGATCACTTCAAACCAAATTGAAGCAGCCAGAATTGCAATGACTCGTTACACAAAACGTGGTGGAAAAGTTTGGATCAATATTTTCCCTCACAAGCCAGTTAGTAAGAAACCAGCTGAAACTCGTATGGGTTCTGGTAAAGGATCTCCTGAATATTGGGTAGCAGTTGTTAAACCTGGCAGAGTTTTATTTGAAATGGGCGAAATTAAGGAAGATATTGCTATGGAAGCTTTAAGACTTGCTAGCTATAAACTTCCTTGCAAAGTTAAGATTGTTAAAAAGGCTGACCTTGAAAACAATGTTAATGCGCCTGCAAATAATAGCAAGGAGGATAAGCAATAATGAACGCAAAAGAATTATCTAGTTTAACAAACAACGAACTTGTTGAAAAACTTGCTAGTTTAAAACAAGAATTGTTCAATTTAAGATTTTCTCATGCAACAGGAAGTTTGTCTAACCCACTTGCAATCAACGTTTGCAAGAAAAACATTGCTAAGGTTAACACAATCTTACGTGAAAGAGAATTAGGAATTGCTAAAACTCAACCAGCACAAGAAGCTGCAACAAAGACTAAAAAGTCAAGAGGTAATAAGTAATGGCAACTAGAAATGAAAGAAAAACAAGAATTGGTATTGTTTCAAGTAATAAGATGGACAAAACTATAACAGTTGAAGTTCGTATGAAAGAAAAAGACCCAATTTATAAAAAGACAATAAACAAAACAACAAAATTAAAGGCTCATGACGAGAAAAACGAGTGTGACATTGGTGACACTGTTGAAATCGCTGAAACCAGACCTTTATCAAAAGATAAGAGATGGCGCCTTGTTAGAATTGTTGAGAAAGTTAAATAAGGCAAGGAGATAGAGAGTATGATTCAACCACAAACAAGATTAAAGGTTGCTGACAACACTGGTGCTAAAGAATTAATGTGCATTCAAGTTGTTGGTGGCTCTTTCAGACGAAGTGGCAATATTGGTGATGTTATTGTAGCATCAGTAAAAAGTGCTATTCCTGGTGGAACCGTTAAAAAGGGTGAGGTTGTTAAGGCTGTTATCGTTAGAAGCGTTAAAGGAATCAAAAGAAGTGACGGAAGCCACGTTAAATTTGATGAAAATGCCGCTGTTATAATTGATAACCAAAAACAACCAAGAGGAACTCGTATCTTTGGACCTATTGCACGTGAACTTCGTGATAAAGATTACATGAAAATTATTTCACTTGCACCAGAAGTTGTTTAGGAGGAAGATTTGAGATGGTAAATGTAAGTATTAAATCAGGAGATACTTGTTTAGTTATTGCCGGAAAAGATAAGGGAAAACAAGGCAAAGTTCTTGCAGTTAACCCAGAAAAGGGCAGGGTTTTAGTTGAAGGCGTTAACATTGTTAGCCGTCACACAAAACCAAGAAGTGCTCAAGATCACGGCGGAATTATCAAAAGAGAAGCAGGTATTTCAATAAGCAACGTTATGGTTGTTTGCCCAACTTGCGGGAAACCAACAAGAGTTGGCCACAAAGTTGTTGATGGCAAAAGCGTAAGAGTTTGCAAGTGTGGAAGCGTTCTTGACAAGAAATTTGTTAAAGAAACAAAGAAAGCTGCTAAGGCAGAAGCTAAAGCTGAAACAAAGAAAGTTGAAGCTAAAGCTGAAGAAAAGAAGCCAGCAGCAAAAAAGGCAGAAGCTAAACCTGCAACAAAAGCTACTGCTGCTAAAAAAGCTGTTGCAACAAAAACTAACAAAACCGCTGCTAAACCAGCAGTAAGAAAAACTCAAAAGGATGTTTAAGGTAGGGGATTATGGAAAACAGACTAAAAGAAAGATATACTAACGTTGTTGTTCCTGCATTAGTTAAGCAATATGGCTACTCTAACATCAATGAAGTTCCAAAACTTGAGAAAATAGTTTTGAATATGGGTCTTGGTGATGTTAAAGATAACAGCAAAAGCTTTAACTTAGCAGTTGAAGAACTTGCAACAATTGCTGGTCAAAAACCAGTTGTAACTATGGCTAAAAAATCTGTTGCTAACTTCAAAGTTAGACAAGGACAAAAAATTGGCGCAAAAGTTACTTTAAGAGGAATAAGAATGTATGAATTTATGGATAAATTCATTAACATTGCACTTCCAAGAGTTCGTGACTTTAGGGGAATTAGCGCAACATCATTTGACGGCAAAGGAAACTATTCTTATGGCGTTAAAGAGCAACTTATTTTCCCAGAAATCGTTTACGATAAAATTGAAAAAATCAGAGGTTTTGACGTTTGTTTCGTAACAACTGCTAAAACTGATGACGAAGCTAGAAGCTTATTAAAACTTATGGGGATGCCTTTTAAGGCGTAGAGTGAGGAGGAAATTATGGCAAAATTAGCATTAAAGAATAAACAACAAAAGAAACAAAAATTTTCAACTCGCGAGTATACTCGTTGCACAATTTGTGGTCGTCCTCACGCAGTTTTGAAAAAATACGGCATTTGCAGACTTTGCTTTAGGGATCTTGCTTACAAAGGTGAAATTCCTGGGGTTAAGAAGGCTAGCTGGTAAGGAGGAAGAAAATGAGTATTAATGTTACTGATCCTATTGCTGATATGTTAACAAGAATTAGAAATGCTCAAACAGTTAAGAAAACAAGCGTTTCTATTCCAGCATCAGCAATGAAAAGAGCAATTGCTGAAATCTTAAAGGAAGAAGGTTTTATCGCTGACTTTACTGAAACAAGCAACGGCTCAATCAAAAATATAGTTATAACACTTAAATATGGTCCTCGTGGGGAAAAGGTTATTTCAGGGCTTAAGAGAATTTCAACTCCTGGCCTTAGAGTTTATGCAAACGCTAGCGATCTTCCAAAGGTTTTAAACGGCCTAGGTATCGCAATTATCTCAACTAGCAAAGGTGTTATGACAGACAAAAGTGCTAGAAATCTAAATATTGGTGGCGAAGTTCTCGCATACGTTTGGTAAGGGAGGAAAGATAAATGAGTAGAATTGGAAAAATGCCTATTATCCTTCCAGCAAATGTTACCCTTGATCAAGCAACTGACGGAACTGTTATCGTAACAGGACCAAAGGGAACTTTAAGACAATGGGTTGATAGCTGCATTAAAGTAACTAAAGGTGAAAGCGAAGGCAAAACTATTGTTACTTTAGAAAGAGATAATGACGAAAAAGAAGTTAGAGCAAAACATGGTCTTTACAGAGCATTAATTGCTAATATGGTTAAGGGCGTAACAGAAGGTTACAGCAAGTCTTTAATCGTTAACGGCGTTGGTTTTAAAGTTGCTGTTATGGGAAACAAAATCAATATGAACCTTGGCTTAAGCCATGCAGTTAATGTTGAAATTCCACAAGGCTTAACAGTTACTGTTCCTAACGCTAACGAAATTAAAATTGATGGAATAGACAAAACAGCTGTTGGACAATTTGCAGCAGATGTTAAAGCTATTAAACCAATTGAGCCATATCACGGATATGGAATCAGATATTCAACTGAAGAAGTTCATTTGAAAGAAATTAAGAAAGCTGGTAAGAAGAAATAAGGAGAAGTGAGATGTTAAAGAAGATTGATAAAAACCAAGTAAGACTTGATAAACATGAAAGAATTCGCAATACTCTTGCTGGAACGAGCGATCGTCCTAGACTTAGCGTTTATCGTTCAACACAACACATTTACGCTCAAATCATTGATGATGCAAGCGGCAAAACTTTAACTAGCGCTTCAACTATGGATAAAGATTTAGCCAGCAAACTTACTGGACTTAACAAGTCTAGCCAAGCAGAAAAAGTCGGTGAAGCAGTTGCTAAAAAAGCGCTAAAACTCAAAATCAGCAAAGTAGTTTTTGACAGGAGCGGTTATCTTTATACTGGTCGTGTTGCAGCTCTTGCTGAAGGCGCAAGAAAAGCAGGACTTGAGTTTTAGGAGGTAAAAATGGCTGAAGAAGTTATGAATAAAGAAGATAACAAAGAGAAAAAAGAATTCAAGAAAGATAACAAAGAATTCAAAAAATCTGATAGAAAGCCTAGAAGAGAAAATCGCCCAGCAAAAGTTGAAGACGAATTCGATAAGAAAACCGTTGATATCAACAGAATCAGCAAAACTGTTAAAGGTGGACGTAAACCAAGATTTAACGCTATCGTTTGCGTTGGAAACCATAACGGAAAAGTTGGTATTGGAATGGGCAAAGCAAGCGAAGTAACGCTCGCTATTGAAAAGGCAACTGTTGACGCTAAAAGACATGTTATTGATGTTGCAATTAAAGGAACAACAATTCCTCATGAAATTGATGGTATCTTTGAAACAACAAAAATTATCATGATGCCAAGTAGCGAAGGTAATGGAGTTATTGCTGGAGGTGCCGTTCGTGATGTTGTTGAACTTGCCGGAATTAAGGATATAACAACAAAACTTTATGGCTCAAACAACCCAGTAAACTGTGTTAAAGCAACATTTGAAGGCTTAAAACAATTAAGAACTGCAGAACAAATCGCTCATCTTAGAGGCGTTAGCGTTGAGAAATTAGGATAGGGAGGACGACATGGCTACTAAAAAAGTTGATACTTCTAAAAAAGAAGAGTATAATGGACCTAAACTAAAAATTACATTAACTAAGAGCCTTAACGGAAGACTTGATAAACAAAAGAAAACTTGCGAGGCTTTAGGTTTGTCTAAAATTAATCAAACAGTTATCAAAAGAGATAACGAAGCAACAAGGGGAATGATCTTTGTTGTTAAACATCTCGTTACTGTTACTGAGGTTAAATAAGGAGTTATTTATGGAATTACATAATCTTACACCCGCACCTAATTCAAAACGCGCTCCTAAAAGACTAGGAAGAGGAATCGGTTCTGGAACTGGTAAAACTTCAGGAAAAGGTCATAAAGGTCAAAACGCAAGAAGTGGTGGTGGCGTTCGCCCAGGATTTGAAGGCGGTCAAATGCCTTTAATTCGTCAACTTCCTAAGAGAGGTTTTACGAATAACTGGAGAAAAGTTTACACAACTATTAATGTTAGTGACCTTGAACGTTTTGAAAGTGGAACAGTTATAACTAGTTCTTTACTTAAAAACAAAGGTGTTATTTCAAAAGTTGAAGCTTATGGCTTAAAAGTTTTAGGCAATGGAGAATTAACTAAAACTTTAACAGTTAAAGCTCAAAAATTTACTAAGTCAGCAGTTGAAAAAATTAAAGCAGCTGGCGGAACGGTTGAGGTGGAATAATGTTTAAAACCCTAGCAAGTGCTTTTAAAAACCCAGACTTACGAAAGAAAATAATTATAACATTAGTTCTTTTGATAGTTTATAGAGTTGGTTGTTTCTTACCAGTTCCTGGTATTGAGGCATCAGTTTTTGCAACAAACGTTGGTAGCGACGTTTCGCTCTTAACGCTTTTAAATGCGGTAAGTGGTAGCGCGTTATCAAACGGAGCATTTCTTGCTTTGGGTGTTACTCCTTATATCAACGCTTCAATTATCGTTCAACTATTAAGCGTTGGTATTCCAGCACTTGAAAGATTATCAAAACAAGGCGAAGATGGAAAAGAAAAGATTAACCTTATAACAAAAATAATTGCTATTGTTTTAGCAATTGCCCAAGGAATTGGTATTGTTTTAGGGTTTGGAAGCGAATGCTTATCACCAATCTTTGGCTCAAACCTTCTTTGGTTAAGTGGCGTTTTCGTTGTTCTTGTTTTGGTTGCTGGAACATGTTTTACAATGTGGCTAGGGGATAGAATAACCGAGCAAGGCGTTGGAAACGGACTTTCACTTATAATCTTTATTGGTATTATCGCAACTGCTGCTCAAGGTATTGCTTCAAGCATTGCTAGCATCTTTGGTGGCAACACGACTAGCCTTTGGGAATTAATTGGTTTCGTTGTTACAGCATTCATCATTTTTGCTTTAATCGTGTTCTTTGATTTAGCTGAAAGAAGAATCAAAGTTCAATATGCAAAACAAGTTAAAGGAAGAAAGATGTTTGGTGGGCAATCAACATATATTCCATTAAAGGTTAATGCTGGCGGAGTTATGCCAATAATCTTTGCAACGGCAATCATAACCTTCCCAAACCTTGTTATGCAATTGTTTGGTGTAACAAGAGATAGTGGTTGGTTCGCAAGATTCTATTATGATTATCTTGGAGCTGGTGGTTGGGTTTATAGCATATTAGTTGCATTATTAATTTTATTCTTCTCTTACTTCTATGCTCAAATTCAATTTAATCCAACTGACGTTGCGCAGAACATTCAACAAAATGGTGGGTTTATTCCTCAGGTTCGTCCAGGAAAACCAACTGTTGAATATCTCTCAAGAATCAGCAAGAGAATAACGTTGTTCGGAGCAGTTTTCCTTGCGTTTATCGCAATTGTTCCAACAATTATATTCAAGATTGTTGCTGGCGGTTCAGCTGGGCTTCTTAACGCCTTTACTGCAACCGGAATGTTAATCGTTGTTAGCGTTGCTATTGAGCTTGATACTCAAATTAATGCTCAACTATTAATGAAGAGACATAAAAATCTGTTATAACATCTAGCGGGGCGCAAGCCCTGCTAGGGTATAATTTTAAAGATTTAAGCTAAGGGTTACTTGTTTAAATGTTTAAAATAATAAAACAAAATAAAAGGGGAATTTATGAACATTATTTTATTAGGTCAAATTACTAGCGGAAAGGGAACGTTAGCTCAATGCCTTGAAGAAAAATACAACTTTGGGTTGGTTTCAATCGGCGCGCTCCTTAGGGAAGAAGCAAAGAAGGATACTCCTGAAGCAAAAGTTATTAGTGACTATCAACTTCAAGGAAAGTTAGTTCCAGAAGAAATAACCATTAAGATTTTAAAAAGTCATATGGATAGAAACGCTGGTAAAAACTTAATATTTGATGGATACCCAAGAAATTTAAAACAAGCTGAAACGCTTGATAAAATTGCTAAAATTGATGCGTGCCTTGTTTTAGATGTTCCTGATAGCATTGTTAGAGATAGGTTTATGGGAAGGCGCGGTTGCGTAACCTGCGGTCACATAACTCACCTAAAAATGTTAAACGGAAAAACAACGTGCCCTAAATGTGGGGGAAACCTTGAAATAAGAAATGATATGACCGAAGAAGCAATGATTGGCAAGATGAAGTCATTTGAAACCGAAACAAAACCATTAATTGCTTATTATGAGAATAAGAATTTAGCTTATCATATTGACGCAGGTCATAACCCAGAAAAAACGTTAGAGCAAGCTGAAAATGTTTTAAAGAAGATAGGCAAAAATGGTATCAATTAAAACTGAAAAGCAAATTGAACAAATGCGTGAAGTTGGCAAGATTGTTGCAGAAATGTTGGAACTTTTAGAGGCTAATGCAAAACCCGGAATTTCAACGAAGGCTCTTGACAAAATTGCGTATGAGTTTATAATTAGTAAGGGCGCAAAACCAAACTTTCTTCACTATAATGGTTTTCCTGGCTCAATATGCGCTTCTATTGATGATCAAGTTGTTCATGGTTTTCCAAGCGATGACGTTATTTTAGAAGAAGGAATGATTCTTTCAGTTGACTGCGGTGCAGTTAAAAACGGCTGGCATGGCGACGCTGCAAGAACATTTGCAATAGGCAAGGTTAGCGAAGAAAAAGAAAAATTAATAAGAGTTACCAGAGAATGTTTCTTTGAAGGAATCAAGGGAATCAAGGCTGGTAGCAGGCTAGGCGATATCGGAGCGCAAGTTCAGCATCACGCTGAAAAACATGGCTTTGGTGTTGTTAGAGAAATGGTTGGGCACGGAATTGGAACTCATCTTCATGAGTCACCAAACGTTCCAAACTATGGAACTTGGGGAACTGGTTTAAAATTAGAGGCAGGAATGACATTAGCCATTGAGCCAATGATAAACGCTGGAACCCATGAAGTTATTATTAATGGATGGGAGTGCAGAACCAAAGATGGTAAACCTTCTGCCCATTATGAAAACACGGTGGTTATCACCGAAACGGGCGTTGAGATTTTAACCTTAACGCGCAAGGAGGGAAAGAGTGAGTAAGGTTGACGTTATCGAAACCGAAGGAGTTGTTGTTGAGGCAATGCCTGGGGCAACATTCAAAGTTCAGTTATCTAATGGTCATATTGTTACAGCTTATTTATCTGGTAAACTTTGGAAGAACTTTATTCACGTTTATGAGGGCGACACAGTTAAACTAGAAATGAGCCCTTATGATCTAACCCGAGGCCGAATTGTTTGGAGAACTAAATAAAAAGGAGAACAAAAATGAAAGTAAGACCAAGTGTTAAACCTATGTGCGATTGTTGCAAGGTTATTAAAAGAGAAGGCAAATTAAGAGTTATTTGCAGTAAATATCCTAAACATAAACAGGTTCAGGGTTAATTTTAAGCTAGAAAAATTCTAGCATTTTTGCATTTTGAAAATAATCGGAAAATGGGCGGCTAGAAACTAACACTTTCTACCATATTCCGCAAAGATAAATTAAAATATGGAGGATAAAAATGGCACGTATCGCTGGTGTTGATTTACCAAATGAAAAGCGAGTTGAAGTTGGCTTAACTTATATTTATGGAGTTGGCCTTAAAACTTCACAAAAGATTTTGGCTGAAACCAAAATAGACCCTAACACAAGGGTTAAAGATTTAACTGAAACTGATATTACTAAAATTCGTGAGTATCTTGATAAGAACGTAAGCGTTGAGGGTGACCTTAAACGCGATGTTGCTATGGACATTAAAGGTCTCATGGAAATTGGTTCTTATAGAGGAATCAGACACAGAAAAGGATTGCCAGTTAGAGGGCAAAGAACTCATAGCAATGCTAGAACAAGAAAAGGCCCAAGAAGCAGTTCTATTAAGAAGAAATAAAGGAGAATTTTATGGCACAAGTTAAAAAGACCACTAATAAGAAACGTAAGATTACAACTAATGTTGATAAAGGCATTGTTCATGTTCAATCTTCGTTTAATAACACTATTATTACCATCACAGACGTTGCTGGTAATACGCTAACTGCTTGTAGTGCTGGGGCGCTTGGTTATCGTGGTAACCGTAAAAGCACTCCTTTTGCTGCAAGTATTGCTGCAGAAAAGGCTGCAAAAGCCGCAAAAGAATATGGAATTAAGAGCGTTGAAGTTTATGTCAAGGGGCCTGGTAATGGCAGAGAGTCTGCTATCCGTGCGCTTGCGAATGCTGAAATTGAAGTAACCCTAATTCGCGACGTATCGCCTATTGCTCATAACGGGTGCAGACCACCTAAGCGCAGAAGAGTATAGGAGGGAATATGGCAAAATATACAGAAGCAGATTGCAGATTGTGCAGACGTGAAGGCGCTAAACTTTTCCTTAAAGGTGAAAGATGCCTTACTAAGAAATGTGCAATGGAAAGAAGACCTGTTAATCCTGGTGTTCACCCAGTTAGCAGAAAGAAACCAAGCGAGTATCAAACTCAGCTTCGTGAAAAACAAAAAGTTAAAAGAGCTTATGGGCTTCTTGAGAAACAATTTAGAGGTTATTATGAAGAAGCAGAGCGTATGAAAGGTATTACCGGTGAAAATATGCTTAGCCTTCTTGAGAGAAGACTTGATAACGTTGTTTATCGTCTTGGCCTTGGTTCAAGCAGAGCTCAATGTAGGCAATTAGTTAATCACGGTCATTTCTGCGTTAATGGCAAAGCAGTTAACATTCCATCTTACCAAGTTAAAGTTGGTGATGTTATCTCTGTTAAAGAAAACAAACAAAAGAAGGGAAGTTTTGCTAGCGTTAGAGAATCAAAAGTTGTTGTTCCTAAATGGCTTGAATTTGATTCAACTAACTTAACTGGTAAAGTTAAGAATCTTCCAGTAAGAGAAGATATTGACCTTAACATTGAAGAGCACTTAATTGTCGAGCTTTACTCTAAGTAATAGTAACAGGAGGAAACAGTTATGTTACAAATTGAAAAACCAAGAATTGAATGTGTTGAAGAACAAAACGGAAGCTATGCTAAATTTGTTTTGGAACCACTTGAGAAAGGTTTCGGAACAACAATCGGCAACGCTCTTAGAAGAATGCTTTTATCAAGCCTTCCAGGAGCAGCAGTTGTTTGCATTAAAATTGCAGGCGTTCCTCACGAGTTTTCAACGCTTAAAGGCTGCAGAGAAGATGTTACTGAAATTATTTTAAACATTAAAAACCTTGCAGTTAAAACAACAAAAACTGATAAAGATTTTAAGAAAACTTTAACACTTAAAGCAAAAGGGCCATGTGTTGTAACAGCAGCAGACATTGCTCCTGATGATCAAGTTGAAGTTTTAAACCCTGACCTTTATATCTGCACTCTTGAAAATGATGGCGAGCTTGATATGCAACTCATCGTTGGAAGAGGTCGTGGTTATGAAGGCGCTGATCATAACAAAGAAGCAGGTTATCCAATTGGCTTTATTGCTATTGATAGCATTTTCAGCCCTGTTAAAGCTGCTAGTTATGATGTTACTAACACACGTGTTGGTCAAAGCACTGATTATGACAAGTTAACACTTGAAGTAACAACAAATGGAACAGTTTCAGCTAAAGAAGTTATTAGCCTTGCTAGCAAACTTTTAGTTGAACACCTTAACTTATTTGTTGAAATGGTTGAAGAAATGAAAAACACTTCAATCTTAGTAAGCCGCGAAGAAGACAAAGTTGCAAAACTTATGGAAATGAGCATTGAAGAAATGGATCTTTCTGTTAGAAGTTATAACTGCTTAAAGCGCGCTGGCATTAACACTGTTGAAGATTTAACAAAGAAAACAGAAGATGATATGCTTAAGGTTAAAAATTTAGGACGTAAATCACTTGATGAAGTTATCAACAAACTTGTTGATATGGGCCTAAACCTTAGCGTTCGTGAAGACTAATAAGGAGAAAAATAATGGAAACAAAGAAACTTGGAAAACCAACTGATATGCGTAATGCTATGCTTCGCTCATTAGTTACCGACCTTCTTTGGTATGGAAGAATTGAAACAACTCTTGATAGAGCTAAAGCCGCTGCAAGACTTGCTGAAAAATATATCACACTTGCTGTTAACTCATATAAAGATGTTGTAACTAGTGAAAAGAAAACAGTTGATGCTAAAGGGAAAGAAGTTAAAACAACAATTTCTAAAGATGGCGTTTCTAAACTTAATGCTCGCAGAACATTAATGGCTAACCTTAATGTTAAAGAAGAACAAAGAGCAAAAGGCGAAAAGAAAGAAGCATTTGAGTCAAGAACTCAAGGAATTAAAAATCCTTTAATTGAAAAGATTTTTGATGACCTTGCTCCTAAATATGACGCAAGAGCAACTGAAAAAGGCCAAAAAGGTGGCTATACTAGAGTTATCAAAACTTCTGCAAGACGTGGTGATAACGCTCAACTTGCAATTGTTGAATTAGTTTAAAAAGTTAAACCGTAAGTAAAACTTGCGGTTTTTTTATGCAAAAATTACCATATTTTTCTTAAAATTAGGTCCTAACTTACATTTTTAGTTTTACAAACTCACCATTGTTTGATAAACTATAATAGATAATGGCTAAGAAAAATAACGAAAATCAAATGGTGTTTAAGGTTGAAAATCAAAACCTCACTGTTGTTGCTGAAAAGAATAAGACAAAAAAGCAAAAAAAGAGTAAAGAAGATTCTCGTTTTTTTGGTTCAAAAATGTTTGATTGGCTAAAACTTGATAATGCCGCAACTATTTATCCTAGCAGCAAAAATGAGCATTGGACTTTTGTTTATAGAATTAGCGCTATTATGAAGAAAGAGGTTGACCCCGTTATTCTTCAAAAGAGTGTTGATGAAATAATGCCAAGGTTTCCTTCTTTCTTTGTTTGTTTAAAGAAGGGTTTTTTCTGGCATTATTTTGAACAGAATAATAGAAGGCTTGAAGTTGAAGAAGAAAAGAATTTTCCTTGTTCTTATATGAATATTAATGACCCTAACAAACATTTAATCAGGGTTATTTATTCAAAATATAGAATAAGCCTTGAAGTTTTCCACGCAGTTAGTGATGGTCACGGGTCACTTATTCTTTTCAACTGCTTAATGGCAAGATATCTTGAAAATATAGGCAAGAAGATAGGGCAGAATAATTTAGTTTTAAACTATAATGACGTTCCAACCGCTGAAGAATTAGAAGATAGTTTTTTGGCTAATGCAACTAACCAAAAAGGAAAGGGGCATCGCGAAGCCAGCGCTTATAACATTGCTGGAACAGTTGAAGATGAGGGAATTGTTAACACAACTATTGCAACGATGAGCGTTAACCAAGTTAAAGAGGTTGCTAAAAAGTATAACGCAAAATTAACAAGTTTTTTAGCATCTGTTTTTGGCTATGAAATTTTAAAGAGAAGAAAAAATAGTAAAAAGCCGGTTAAAATCAGCATTCCTATTGATATGAGAAAAGAATTTAATAGTTCAACGCTTAGAAATTTCAGTTCTTATATCAACATTCCTTTAAGCGATGAGAAAGATAGTTTGGCTGAAGTTATTGATAAAATAAAATGCGGATTAGAAGGGGTAGATAGGGAATTTTTGCAAAAAAACATTAATTCTAATGTAAATTTGCAGAAAAATTTATTCATTAAGTTAATTCCATTGCCAATTAAAAACCTTGCTTTAAGCACTTCATTTAACTTGCTAGGTGAAAATTTGCAAACGTTTGCCTTTTCAAATTTAGGTAAAGTTCAGGTTCCTGATGAGTTTTATGATGAAATTGAAAGATATGAAGTTAACCTTGGGAGAAGCAAACATAACGCAATTAGTGTTGGCTTGATTTCATTTGGTGACATTTTAACCATAACAATTTCAAGCAAACTTTGCGAAAATACAACCGAAAGAGATGTTTTAAGAAAACTAAGCGAGTTTGGAATTGATATTAAAGTTGAAAGCAACAGGAGGGATCGCTATGGCAAATAGATTTTGCAAATCCTGTGGGGTTAATGTTAGTGAAGATTTATCAAACTGCCCATTATGTGGAAAATATATTTTAAAAGATGGTGAAAAAACTAAATTAACAAAATCTAGTTTTCCTCATTATAATTATATTTCAATCGCAAAAGAAAAGGCTTTTAAAATTGTTAGAAACATTGTTTTTTATGCTATAATAATCTGTGTGCTAATCAATTTGGTTTTTACAACTAGGCCTTTTTGGTTTCCGCTTGCGGTTGTTCCATTATTTTGTTTATATATGATTTTTATTCATCCATTTAGGCACGGGGGAAGTTTCTTATCTAAACTTCCAAGTGGGATTGCTTACTTATCGCTTATGTTAATATTTATTGATGCTTATTGTCATCTTTGTTATGCAACAAAACTAGGCTGGGCGATAGGTTATGCTGTTCCGCTAAGCTGGTTTGCAATCATCTTAACCTGCGCAATTATCGGCTTTTCAAGCAATAAACTATGTATGTATTATGTCAGGCAAGTTCCTATAATTGTTATATTTGCGGTTATTTATTTAGTTATAAAACTATTCTTTTTTAAAGAGCTTGCAAGATGGCCAAGTTTATTATTTGTTTTTAGCGCTGGAGCGTGGTGGGTTTTAGGCGCTAGTTTTAAGAAAAAACTATTTAAAGACGAAATGAGAAAGGATTATCATATAAACTAGGGAAAAATTATGAATTTTGTAGACACGGTTTTAGAAAAAATTAAACAGAGTAAGCAAAAATATTTAACCACTGACCAAATTATGAGGCTTTGTGGGTTAAGTATTGGTTTTGATAGGCGTGCAATGGATATGGCTATCAATGAACTTTGCAGAAAAGACAAACTTGTTAGAACTGCGCGAAATAAATATACTCTTTCAGCAAATGCTGGCGCTCTAAAAGGCAGAGTTATTGGAACGGGAAGGGGCTATGTTTTTGTTCGCCCAGAAGATAGCGAAGTTGATGATATTTTTGTTCCTGAAAAAGAAACAAATGGCGCAATTCATGATGACCTTGTTTTAGTTAAACTTGATACACCTAAGGGTTCAAAAAGAAACAATTTTAATTCTAAGGCCCAATCTAAAAGTGGAAAAATTATTAAAATTATTGAGCGAAGTTTAACAACTGCTGTTGGTATTTATTCATATTCTGGCGGCGGAAATATTGTCACGCCTGATGATAAGAGGTTTTGTGATGTAATTTTTATTGCTCCAGATAAAACGAAGGGGGCGCTTCCAAATAGCAAAGTTGTTGTTAAAATAACTGATTATCCTTCAAGCGTTACTATGGCAAAGGGTGAAATTATTGAAGTTTTAGGTGACGCAGGTGACCCTAAAATTGCAACACTTTCACTAATTCGAGCATTTGGTTTAACTGAAAAGTTTCCAGATCAAGTTATAAGCGAAGCAAAAAATGTTAAAACAACTATAACAAAAAAAGACCTTGAAAACAGAACGGATTTTAGAAATCAAACTGTTATAACTATTGATGGGGCTGACGCTAAAGACTTTGATGACGCAATTAGTCTTAAAATGGATAAAGAAGATTATATTTTAAGTGTTCATATTGCTGATGTTTCAAACTATGTTAAAGAGGGCAGCGAAATCGATAAAGAGGCTTTTAGGCGCGGAACTAGCGTTTATTTTCCTGACCTTGTTATTCCAATGCTTCCTGAAGTTTTGAGTAATAATATTTGTTCACTAAGGCCTGACGAAGATAGGTTAACGCTTTCTGTTATTATGAGGGTTGACGCAAAAGGGAAAGTCGTTGACTATAAGATAACAAAAGGCATAATCAAAAGTTGTTTTAGAATGACTTATGATCAGGTTACTAACATTTTTAACGGTGATAAGGTTGAAAGGGAAAGATGTAAAAACGTTGTTCCAATGCTTGAAGATATGCGCAAACTTGCTAAAATCCTAATTAACGTTAGAAATAAAGAAGGAAACCTTGATTTTGATTTGCCTGAAGTTCAGATTGATGTTGACGAAAAGGGAAGAACAACTTGCGTTAGAAGAAAACCTCGTAACGATAGTGACAAACTTGTTGAGCAATTTATGGTTTTAACCAATCAAGTTGTTGCTAAACATTTTGACAAGTTAAAAATTCCTTTTGTTTATAGGGTTCACGAATCACCAACACCAGAAAAACTTACTGCTTTTACCGATTATGCGAGCGGGCTTGGTCTTAAATTTTTTGCTGATAGCGAAAATGTTAGGCCTAAAGACTTCCAAAAGATATTGTTTGAAACGGCTAATGAGCCTTACCATGATGCTCTTAGCAAGGTTATGCTTAGAAGTATGCAAAAGGCTGTTTA
>JAILMD010000041.1 GCA_024692805.1 bacterium
AGTAAGAATAGAGGCATTCCCATTTCAACCGCCATCTGACCACGAATTGAAGTTGTGTCTATTTTAATAGTAAACTTAACGTCTGCCTTATTCTTATTTAAATCTCCGTCAATTTTTTCAGGAGTTATGATTAGTTCAAGCATTTCCATATTAAGTGTGTTGATATATTTTAGGTTAGGAAGCCTATCTGCTAACATTCCCGTTTTTAACATTTCATTAATAACGCTAGCAAGTTCCCTATCTGTAAGCATAATAACACTATTTGCCGCAACCTCAACATCTCCGTTAGCAAAAGCGTTATAATCAAGGCGACCATTTGAAAGCGCAGGAACTCCTTTTTCAATTAATTTGCTTTCAGCAACATTTCTATCATTTTCTGTATAGCCATAAGTAACTATGTCATCTTCATCTTTATTTGAATAAAGCGTTGTCATCATTCCAACAAGTTCGCTCATATTATTAATTCCAAACTTGCCGAAATATTTAGGAACAACGGCCTTATCAAGAATAAAATAACCACCAACAAAAATGCCAGCCAAAACTAGCACAATCAAACCAAGAGAAATAAAAAATTTCAAGGTTCTATGTTTTTTCATTATCTGCCGATAGCCTCGCTAATATTCCCCTTGAAAATAAGGATTGCAACAATAGCAATGCTAATAATTATCCCTATGAGTTTAAAAATGTTAAATCCTCTTCCAAAAAGCATAATTTTTCCTCTAAATAAATAATATAACATAATTAGTTAATTGTCAATTAAAAACAAAACCGCCTTGTTATTAGGCGGTTAGTTTTTTTAAACTTCTTCAAACTGACTATTATAAAGCGTTTTATAATAGCCTCCTTTCTCTATTAGGCTATTATGAGTTCCGCTTTCAACGATATTTCCGTCATTTAAAACCAAAATCAAGTCAGCATTTTTGATTGTTGAAAGCCTGTGAGCAATAACAAAACTTGTTCGCCCTTTCATAAGATTATCCATTGCGTCAGCAATCATTTGCTCCGTTCGTGTGTCAACCGAACTTGTTGCTTCATCTAGAATTAACATTGGCGCATTTTGAACCATTGCTCTAGCAATAGTAAACAACTGTCTTTGCCCAGCCGAAACTGAAGTATTGTCATCTAAAATAGTATCATAGCTATTAGGAAGCGATTTAATAAAATGATCAAGTCCGCAGGCAACGCAGGCTTCTTCAACCTGTTTATCTGTTACATTTTTCTGGTTATAAATTATATTTTCTTTGATTGTTCCGTTAAAAATCCAAGTGTCTTGTAAAACCATACCAAAAAGATTATGAACATAATCTCTAGTCATATCTTTAATGCTAACCCCGTCAACTAAAATGTCGCCAGAATTAACCTCATAAAAACGCATTAAGAGGTTAACAATTGTCGTTTTCCCTGCGCCTGTTGGGCCAACAATGGCAACTTTCTGGCCCGCTTTAACCGAGCAATTAAAGTTATGGATTATTTCCTTTTCTTTTGAATATCCAAAACAAACATCCTTAAATTCAACATTGCCCAGTTTTTGACAAGTTACATCTTTTTTCTCATCTTCATTAGGGTAATCTTTTTCATCAATAAACTCAAAAAGCCTTTCCCCTGCCGCAACCGAACTTAAAACGCTTGATGAAACTTGTGCAATTTGGTTAAGTGGGTTAGAAAATAATCTAACAAAAATAGTAAAGGCAATAACAACGCCAAAATCTATTTTTCCATTAAACACTAAAACCGCACCAACAACGCAAACAACAACATAACCAAAGTTGCCAATAAATCCCATTATTGGGCCCATAAGTCCGCCTAAAAACTGAGATTTCCATGCGCTCTTATAAAGATTATTATTTAAATTGTCAAACTTGTCGTAAACCTCTTTTTGAGCATTGTTAACCCTGATTGTTGTATGCGCGCCATAAACTTCTTCAATATGCCCATTAACCTTGCCTAAACCTTCTTGTTGAAGCCTAAAATATTTTTGTGATTTTTTAGCAATTAAAACAACAAAAACAAAACCAAACAACGCTGAAAGAATAGCGCAAAAAGCGAGAATATAGTTTGTTAAAAACATAAGTATTGTTGCGCCAACAATTTGAACAATGCTAGTTATAAATGTTGATAAACTCTCGCTTAAACCTTGCCATAATGTGTCAATATCATTAGTTATTCTGCTTAAAATATCGCCATTTTCTTGCCTGTCAATAAAACTAAGCGGAAGTGAATTAATTTTATAAGAAAGTTTACTTCTTAATTTTTTAATAACTTTAAGCGTAACACTTTGCAAAATAAAACCATGAACAAACGATAAAATGTAACTGGAAACAATAAAAATGCAAACAATTAAGGCAACATGACTAACAGCATTTAAATCAACTAATTTACCTGTGTTTGTTAAAACGCCGCCATCTAAAATTGGAATTGCTTCTGAAATAATGTTGGTAAACTCTTGAATTTTGTTAGGAATTAAAATCGTTAAAATTGTTCCTGAGCAAGCAAGAAGTAAAGCAAAGATTATCCAGCCATAATGCCCTTTTAAAATTGAAAGAAGCTTCTTAAACCCAGCCTTGAAATTTTTAGGTTTATCAGCAATTCTTGGATCTCTTTTTCGATTATTTTGAGCCATCTTTAAGTTCCTCCTCACTCAACTGGCTCAAGGCAATCTCTTTATAAACTTCACAGTTTTTAAGAAGTTCTTTATGAGTTCCCTTCCCAACTATTTTTCCATCATCTAAAACCAAAATTAAGTCGGCATCTTTAATCGTTCCAATGCGTTGTGCAACTATAACTTGGGTTGTTTCTTTTAAATCGGTTTTTAAAGTCTTCCTAAGCATTTTATCAGTTTTATAATCAAGCGCAGAAAAACTATCGTCAAAAATCAAAATTTCTGGCTTTTTAGCGATAGCTCTAGCAATATTAAGCCTTTGTTTTTGCCCACCGCTAAGGTTTGTTCCGCCTTGATTTATAACATAATCAAGCCCTCTTTCATTGCTTTTTACAAAATCTTCTGCTTGGCTGATTTTTATTGCATTTTCAGCATCTTCTTTGGTTGGTTTTCCGCTGTTACCTAGCCCCAAACTAACATTGTCATAAATTGAGCCTGAAAGAATTGTTGATGTTTGAGAAATATAGCCTAACTTATTATAAAGTTCTTCAATCTTATATTCTTTAATGTTAACCCCATTAAGCAATATTTCGCCACTTGTTGCGTCATAAAACCTAGCAAGCAAGTTAACAAGCGTGCTTTTGCCGCTTGCTGTTGAACCAATTATTGCAACAACTTGACCTTTGTTTGCCTTAAATGAAATATCTTCTAAAACTTTTTCCTTAGCCCCAGGGTAAGAAAAACTAACATTTTTAAACTCAATTTCGCCAACGCTATCAGTTTTAACGTCGCCATCTCCAGAAATAACGCTAGGCTCCGTTTTTATAACTTCATTTATTCTTTTCATGCTAACAATTGCCCTAGGAAGAATAAATAAAACAATGGCTAAAATCATAAAACTCAAAACGATTTGAATAGCATAACTAGAAAAAACTATAACATCGCCAAAAATGCCAATTTTATCAATATCGCCTGCCCCATTTATAAGAAAAGCGCCTATAACAAAAATCACCAATGATAAGCCGTTCATAACAAAGCTCATAAACGGACTAACTGCGCTCATTAGCCTCTCAATAAAAAGATGTGTTTTGGTTAATTCTTCATTTGTTTTATCAAATTTTTCTTGCTCAAAAACTTCAGCATTGAAGGCGTGAACAACTCTAATTCCAATTAGATTTTCCCTTGCCTTCTTATTAAGTTCATCTGTTTGCGTTTGAATCTTTTTAAACTTAGGAACAACAAAAATAATGACCATCATAAAAACAATTAACATCAAAACAACGCTAATCATTGTTGCAAGTGAAAGTTCCCAACTTTTGCCAACAATCTTTATTATTGCAAGTGTTGCCATTATTGGCGCCTTAATTATTGCCTGAAGCCCAAACGCAATAAACATTGCAACTTGCCTAACGTCATTAGTTGTTCTGGTTATAAGGCTAGCCGTGCTAAATCGTTTAACTTCGTTAACGCCAAGTTCGTTAACCTTAACAAAAATATTATTTCTAATATTTCTAGTAACCCCTGCGCTAAGTTTAGCCATTGAAAAGCCAACAATAATTGAGCAAACCCCGCTTCCAATTGCGCAAAGAATCATTAACCCGCCTTCAGAAAGAATCTGCGAAACCTGTGTATCAGTTTGTTTTATGAGTTTTGTTATGTTGCTCATAAACCCAGGAATTGCAAGGTCTAAAATAACCTGACAAACAATAAAAATAACTGCTAAACAAATTAGCAAAACTTCAATGCTAGTTATTAACCTTTTCTTTTTCATTTCAGCCACTCTAAAAATTATATGCAACAAACGCTAAAACAGCAAACAAAATTGACAAAATATAAAGCTATTTATAATAATCTTTGCATAATAACGTCGTGAAGCGTTTTATCTCCCTGCCCTAAATTAAAATCATCTTCATTAATCTTTAACATTGGGCTATAAACAAACTCGCCAAAATGCTTTGTTTTAGACCCACTCTCTAAAATTGGGATCCAATCAAATTTATTCCCGTTTGGCGCATTACAATCACAAAGTTCAACAAAAAACGGAACATTTTTTAAATCACAAGTAAAAACAATCTCTTTAATTGAAGGGCAAGGCTTTTTTGCAATAATCAAGTCAAATTCACTCAAATCAACATCTTCAAACAAGCCCTTTATTGCCTTAACACCTAAATTTTCAAAAGTTTTATTGCTAAATGCAAGTTCTGGGTCAACACAAGTTACATCTAACCCATTTTTAGCAAGATAAATTGAAGATAACGCAAGTTGACCACACCCAACATCTAAAATTTTATTAAGACCATTCTTTTTTGCAATTTTTAAAACAATATCAGAAAACTTTTCGCTTTCTAATCTAACATGTTTTGAAAATTTAACGCCATAATAAACAACATATATTTCAACTGACGCTGCAGAACGTTTTATTTCAAAATCTTTATTTTCAGAATAATCTAAGAATTTATGCTTGATTGAATTTATGTAATTAGCAAAATCTCTTTTACACTCAAAAATATCTTCATAAGTTTTTATTTCATTTTCTGTGTAAATATCAAAAAGCTCAGCAATGTTACTAATAAAAACTCCACTATCAATAATTGAAGATAAAATTTTCTCAGTTCGCTCTTTCATATTTTCATTTTACCACTCTTTCATAACTATTTCAAGTTATAGAAGATACATTAAAATAATATAATTAAATATGAAGAAAAAATTTAAATCA
>JAILMD010000037.1 GCA_024692805.1 bacterium
GGTATTGCTTCTGAACTTATATATCACTTAGTTGATTCATTAGGCAAAAATGAAAATAAAGATGAAGAAATTTTAATAGCAATTGATTGTTTATCAAGGGTTGGGTTTATGCCAAACATTGAAATCGCAACCCACGAAAATTTTGCTAAATATAATCTTTATGACTTATTTGATTTATCTAAAAAGCCTATTTTAAAAATAAGCGAAGAAACGGGAATCAGAATGACTGAGCTTATGGATCTTTATGCTGAAGACAATTATCTTGGCAGAACCCAACAAGTTATTAGCGCAAATATTTTTGCTGACTCATTTACTGATGAATATAAGGAAGAGGTTGAAAAAGCGCTTGAAGAATCAAGAATTGATGATGACCCTGATATTGAAGCGATTGAAAATGAACTAATGGCATATTCAGGTGTTGGTGATGAAGAAGACGTTAGCGAAGACAAAGAAAGCAACGAAGAAAACGTTGAAGACGCTGAGACTGATGAAGAATTAGATGAAGAGTTTGATGATTCTGAATATGATGAAGATGCTGAAGATGATGACGATTTAGTTTTTGAACCATCAATTAGCGATTGTTTGTTTGGTTATGATAATCTTATTCAAATAAGAGATGGCAATGAAAAATATTTTGAGAAATATCCAATTCTTAAAGATTTAAGATCAAATGAGCTAATGTATAAGAGGTTTATTGAATGTGTTAATGATGCTGAAACTTACACTTACTTAAACGAACTTTGTTACAAAAATCAAAAAGTTATTGATCAAAAAATGGCATTGCTTGAAGATGATAATGAATTAAATTAATAATTTGCAGCTTATCTAAATTAGGTAAGCTGTTATTTTTTGTCTTATTAAGCATATAATTTAATAGATTATGAAAAAATCAAAACAAAATTTGGTTGTTAATCTTTTGCTTTTTATCATTATTAGTTTTGCGCTTGTTTCAAGCATTGTTTTAGGGCAAAACGAGTTAGTTGTTTATGCTAATGTTAACATAACTGATGGGGTTTATTATTCTGGGAACACAAAAAGCAATAAGGTTTCAATAATGATTAATGTTTATTGGGGAACTGAATTTGTTTTACCAATTTTAGATGAACTTGATAAATATAACGCTAAATGCACTTTCTTTTTAGGCGGAATGTGGGCAAAAGATAATGAGGTTTTAATCAAAGAAATGCTTGCCAGGGGTCACGAACTGGGCAATCACGGCTATTATCACAAAGACCACGCAAACCTAGATTCTTCAGCGCAAAGAAGCGAAATCAATAACACAAATCAAATAGTTAAAGAGATTTGCGGTTATGAAATAAAACTATTTGCACCACCAAGCGGAAGTTATAACAAAACAACTGTTATGGTTGCAAGCGATTTGGGTATGAAAACGATAATGTGGACGCGTGACACAATCGATTGGCGAGATAAAGATGAAGTTTTAATTTATAGCAGGGCAGTGAAAAATATTGCTGGCGGAGATTTAATCTTAGCGCATCCAACCCAAAAAACGCTTGAAGCATTGCCAAAAATCTTAAATTATATTTATTCTAACGGCTTTATTGCTGATTGCGTTTCAAACACAATTTGTGAGTAAAAATTTGATAAAAAACGTAAAAATTCATTTAAACATTTTTTAAATGAATTTTTTTATGTTATAATTTTATTTGGATAAATATAAGGGGGCGTTTTTATGAGCGTTGTTACTTTTCCAAATGGGGTTAAACTTCAGATTGAAGAAATGTCAGAATTAAACACTGCTACAGTTTGTGTTGATTTGCTTGGTGGCGTTCAAAGTGAGCCACAATTATATAACGGAATGTGTGAAATGATAGCAAGGCTTTTGCTTTGTGGAACAAAGAAATATCCAACAAGAGCCCAGCTTTTAGAACACGCTAAAGCCTTTGGCCTTAAAGTTAGCGTTGAAGCTAAAACCGAGTTTTTACAAATTAAAATTAATTGTTTAAGCAATAGGGTTAATTGGGCTATTGATTTTGCTCACGAAATTATGTTTGAATCAAAATTTGATCAAGCAGTTATTGATATGATTAAAGTTCAAATGAAAGCTGAATCAAAAATGGCAAGGCTTAACCCAACAACTATGCTTAACATAATTTCAAACCAAACGCTTTTTGCTAGAACGGGTTTAACTAATATTAATCAAGGCAATGTTAGGTCAATTGATAGAATAACTAAAGAGATGTTACTTGCGCAACTTGAAAGGTTTTTATGCCCTAAAAATATAGTTATTGCTGTTGGTGGGGAAGTTGATAGTGATAAGATAACTGAAAAAGTTGGGGAATTGTTTTATACTAAGCTTGAAGACCCTAAATATCGTCAAATTAAACTTGTTTCTCATATTGAAAATGCTGATGGTTATATTAACATTAAAAGAAGAAAACTTAATCAGGCAAGAGCAATGATTTCATTTCCTTCTTATTCATTTAAAGATAATGAGAGTTTTGCAATTAAAATCGTTGGCGCTTTGGCTTGCGAAAAAATTAAACAGGCGCTTTCTAGTGAAAAATATTTTAAGAGTTTAAGCGAGGCAACTTATTGTTATGCTAATAATGGTAAATTCTCTTTAAATATTGCAGTTGATGATGACAACGCGCAAGAGTTTATTGAAAAGGTTTTAGAAGAATTAAATAATATTAAAGAAAATTCTGCTATAACAAAAGCAAGTTTCGAGGCTGAAAAACAATCATTTATAACAAATTTTGTTTTGCTTAATGAGCAAGAAGATAATCTCGTTGAGGCCTGCGCTAAAGAGCTTTTAATTAAGAAAAAACCATATAACTTAAATGAAAGATATGAAGTTTTATCTAATTTAACTTATGAAGAAGCAATGAAAGCCTTTAAAAAGGTTATTAATTTTTCAAAAATTAACATAGCATTTCTTGGCTCAGGAATTAATTTTGGATTTTTGGAAAAGTTTGTTGGTTAAAGGAGTTTATTTTGGGCAAGTTTCTTGATAGAAGGGCAAATAAATCAAACAAAAACATCATAGTTGGCGTTTTAGTTACTGCATTAGGTTTATGCGGTTTGCTCTTTTCAATTTTTTATCAAACAATAATTGGTAAGTTTTTAGTTGGGGTGCTTGGCTTGTTAAGCTATCCAGCTTTTTTATTGGTTGCGGTTATTGGAATTTCAACCTTGCTTAACCAAAGATTGAATTTTAAAACGAGGTCATTAGTTTATTTAACCCTTGACATTATTGTTTTATTCTGCATTTTACATTCAATTTTCAGTTTAAAAAACTTTAGCGGGTTTGCTAAGGCAGTTTCAAGCGCCTATTATCTTACTTACGGAATGACCTTTGGCGGAGTTGTTTTTGCTGTTTTAACAGGCGCCGTTGCCGCATTATTAGGACAATTTGGAACAATAATTCTATTCTCAATTCTTTTCTGCATCTTAGTTGGTTTAACTATTGATGATGCCATTTATAACAAAAACAAAGAGACTTTAACTCAACCAACAAAGCGTTTTGACAATTTTGAAAATGATGATTTATATAAGCCTATTGTTAAAAATAATGCTCAAGAAGAACCTGAAACAATTGAGCCAGAAGAACAAACAATAAGCGAAGAAGAAAACCCAGCAAAAACCATTCTTTTTGGGGCTGGAAATAATTATAATTCTTTTGATGAAGACGATGATGAAAATGAAAATAAATCTGCTCACGATATTTTATTTGGTAACAGAAAGAACCCAGATAACTTTTCATCAACTGATGAGGAAAGAAGAACTTGGATAAATAATAGTTCTAACCAACCAACGAGGAATTATTCATATAACCAAATAAACAACTATAATCAATATGATGAGGAAGACCAAGAAGAATCAAGGCAAAACGCAAGAAATGTTTTGTTTAACGACAACCCTTATTCAGTTGAAAAAGATGATTCAAGTGATGACGATTATAGCGAATTTAGATCAAGGGCTGGCTTTAGAAACAGAAGGGCTAGCCAAGAAGATGATGAAGAGGAACAATCTAATATTAGTTTCGTTAACCCTTATCAAAATCAAAGTCAAGTTGAAGAAGATGATGAAGAAGATCAACCTAACATTAGAAGCAGAAGCCGTTTTAGAAGTGATTTAACTTCTAATTCTTATGATGATGAGCAAAATAAAACTAGCAGGTTTAATCAGGGTGCGAGCAGGTTTGACAGAAGATTATTTGGCCAACCTCAAGAGCGTGTTGAACAAACTGAAATTGATGAAGTTAAAGTTCCAGATAAACCAGCAAAACCAGTGATAAGGGATGTTAGGTATAATCCGCCACCTGTAACATTACTTAAAGAAAGCAAAGATGACCCAAGCAAATATGCTAAAAACTATCAAGAAAACTCAAGAATTATTGAGGAGAAACTTGAAACATTTAAAATTCCTGCTAAGGTTGTCAACGTTGTAAGGGGCCCAAGCGTTACTAGATATGAACTTGAAATGCCTTCAGGAATTCCTGTTAAAAACGTTTTAAGATATGATAGTGACCTTTCAATGGCCTTAAAATGTAAGCAAACAATAAGAATTGAGGCTCCAATTCCTGGTAAAAATGCTATTGGTATTGAAACCCCTAATGATCCTAGAAGCACTGTTAGTTTACGTGAACTTATTGAAAGCAAAGAATTTTCTAGTTCTAGCATGGCGCTTCCTATTGCTATTGGTAAAAATATTAGCGGTGAAGTTGTCGTTAAAAATCTTGCAAAACTCGTTCACGTTTTGGTTGCTGGTTCAACAGGATCTGGTAAAAGTGTGTTTCTTCATAGCGTTATAATGAGTTTAATGTTTAAGCTTTCTCCAAGTGAACTTAGATTTATTATGGTTGACCCAAAGAGAGTTGAATTTAACAGATATAAGGGTATGCCTCATATGATGCTTAGCGACGTCGTTAGTGACCCAGCAAAAGCCGTTAAAGCGCTTAGTTGGGCTGTTAGCGAGATGGAAAGAAGATATCAAGTTCTTGAAGAACATAAATGCCGTGACCTCGCTTCATTTAACCAATGTGACGCAGTTAAAAATGGCGAAATTAAGAAAATGCCATATCTTGTTATTATCGTTGATGAGCTTGCTGAACTTATGAGCGTTGCTAAGAAAGACGTTGAATATTGCATTAGGCGTATTTCTCAACTTGGTCGTGCCTCTGGAATTCACCTTGTTTTAGCAACTCAAAGGCCATCAGTTGAAATTATTACAGGAACAATTAAAGCCAACCTTCCTAACAGAATTGCCTTTGCGCTTACTAGTTATATTGACTCTAAAACAATTCTTGATGAGCCAGGCGCTGAAAAACTTCTTGGCCAAGGTGATATGTTGTTTAGCCCTCAAGAGAGCAACACTCCAATTAGGCTTCAAGCGGCTTATGTTAGTGATGAAGAAATTGATAGATGTGTTGAGTTTATTAAGCGCAATAACGCAACTGAATATGATGAAGATGTTGAGAAACAAATCTTTGCTGCTAATGATCAAAATAGTGAAGCTCAAGAAAATGCAACAAAAGAGCCTATTGATAGAAGCGCTCAGGTTGATGAATTATTGCCAGCAGCTTTAAGATTGTTTATTGAAAGCAAAAAAGGCTCAATTAGTATGGTTCAAAGAAGATTTTGTGTTGGTTATGCTAGAGCGGCAAGAATTGTTGACCAAATGGAACAGATGGGCTATATTAGCGCAAGCGAAGGCAGTAAAAACAGAGAAGTTTTAATTAATATGGACGAATTTAGACAAATTTACGGAGATGAAGAATTCTAATGAATTTGAAGAATAAATTAGTTGGTGTTGTTTCTTTAGGGTGCGATAAAAACCGAGTTGACACTGAGGTTATGCTGACGTATTTAAGAGATGAAGGAATAAAATTTACTGCTGACCCTAAAAGCGCGCATATCATTATTGTTAACACGTGTGCTTTTATCGAGAGCGCAAGAAAAGAGGCTATTGAAACAATTGCTGAAATGCTCAGATATAAAAAGATTGGTAATTGCGAAAAACTGATAGTAACAGGCTGTATGCCTCAAAAATATTTAAAAGTTTTGCAAGAAGAATTTCCTAAAGCTGATGTTTTTGTTGGGGTTGATGATTATGCCGATATCGTCAATATTATTAAACGTAGTTATGAAAGCGATAAGCAATTTTCTATAACTCATAATGCTGATTCTGTTTATCACGTTAAAGATAGGGTAACAACAACCCCAATGCATTATGCTTACCTTAAGATTGCCGATGGGTGTGATAATTTTTGCTCATTCTGCACAATTCCATACATAAGAGGAAGGTATAGAAGTAAAAAACTGAGCGAGTTAGTTAGTGAAGCTAAAGACTTAGTTTATAATGGCGCAAGAGAACTTATTTTAGTTGCTCAAGACGTAACTAAATATGGAATTGATATTTATGGTAAGATTAGCTTAGTTAGATTAATAAAAGCGTTATCAAAAATTAATAACTTAGAGTGGATCAGGCTTCTTTATTGTTATCCTGAAAACGTAACGGGTGAGTTGCTTGATGAAATGGTAAACAACCCTAAGTTAGTTAACTATCTTGATATTCCGCTTCAGCACATTTCTGATAATGTTTTAAAACTAATGAATAGGCACGTTAATGAAGAAGGATCAATTGCACTAATCGAAAAGATCAATTCAATGCCTAAAAAGGTTTATATTAGAACAACGTTTATGGTTGGCTTTCCTGGTGAAACTCAGGAAGATCACGATAAACTTTGCAAATTCGTTAAAAAATATAAATTAGCGCACGTTGGTTTCTTTGAATATTCACGTGAAGAAGGAACGGTTGCGGCTAAAATGCCTAATCAAGTTCCTCAAAAGGTTAAACATACTTGGCTTAAAGAGTTGATTAAAATTGCCGAAGAAAACATTAAATATAACAATAAACAACTTTTAGGCAAAACTCTTGACGTTATATATGAAGGAATTGATTATGAAAAAAATCTTTTCTTTGGAAGAACTGAGTTTATGACGCCTGACGTTGACAACGTTGTTTATTTCAAATCTAAAGACTTTATTGAAGTTGGCAATATTTATAAAATAAAAATAACAGGGTCAGTTGGTTGTGACCTAAAAGGAGAAAAGCTATGAATTTACCAAACAAATTAACTATTTCAAGAATATTTTGCACGCCACTTTTAATTTTATTTTATATGCTCCCAATTCCTTACGGAATAGGTAAGTTTATTGCGCTTGCAATTTATATTCTTGCATGCATTACCGACCTTCTTGACGGCAAGATTGCAAGAAAATATAACCTTGTTACTGATTTTGGAAAGTTTAGCGATCAAATTGCTGATAAATTTCTAACAACAAGCGCGCTAATCTTGGTTTTATTTAGCGGGGTTACTTATTGGTGGCTTGAAGTTTTAATTGTTTTGATTGTTGTTTTAAGAGATATCTTAATTTCAGGAATAAGAATGCTTGCTGCTAAAAACGGAACAGTTATCGCAGCTGACATTTTCGGAAAAATTAAGAGCTTTGTTTTAGACGTTGCGTTAATGATTATGATTTTATATATTGGTTTAAATGTTCTTTTACCTGGCCAAGTTGACTTCATTAGAATTATTGGTTTAGTTGGCGTTGTTGCTGGTGGTGTTTTAGCGCTTGTTTCTTGCATTAATTATTTAAAAAACTCTTGGCAAGTTATTAAAGATAGCCTCAAAGATAAATAATAAAAATTTAAACATTTGTTTGAAAAATAGTTGCAACATTAGAAAAAATGGTATATAATGTTTTTGTTAGAGGTGAATTATGAACGAAAAAGAAAAAGCTCTTGAGCAGGCTATCGCTCAAATAGAAAAACAATTCGGTAAGGGAAGCATTATGAAATTAGGTGAGGTTAGTCATCAAGAAGTTGATGTTATTCCAACCGGATGCTTAACCCTTGACTTAGCGCTTGGAATTGGAGGAATTCCAAGAGGAAGAATTATTGAAATTTATGGTCCAGAATCTTCTGGTAAAACAACTGTTTCGCTTCACATTATTGCAGAAGCGCAAAAAATGGGCGGAACAGCAGCATTTATTGATGCTGAACATGCTCTTGATCCCGTTTATGCTGCAAGATTAGGGGTTGACACAACGAATCTTTATGTTTCTCAACCTGACACTGGTGAGCAAGGCCTTGAAATTTGTGAAAGCCTTGTTAGAAGTGGCTCAGTTGATATTGTTGTTATTGACTCAGTTGCAGCATTAACTCCTAAGGCTGAAATTGATGGCGAAATGGGAGATAGTCACGTTGGTTTGCAAGCAAGGCTTATGAGCCAGGCTTTAAGAAAATTAGCGGGAATAACTAATAAAACTAACACCTGCGTTATCTTCATTAACCAATTACGTGAAAAAGTTGGTGTTTTATTTGGTAACCCTGAAACAACTCCTGGCGGAAAGGCCCTTAAATTTTATTCAAGCATAAGGCTTGACGTAAGAAAAGGCGAACAAATTAAAGATGGAAGTGACGCCATTGGCTCAAGAACAAAAGTTAAAGTCGTTAAAAATAAATTAGCTCCTCCATTTAAAACTGCTGAATTTGATATCGTTTATGGTCTTGGAATTTCTAAAGAGGGCTGTATCTTAGATCTTGCTGTTGATAATGATATTATTATTAAGAGCGGAGCTTGGTTCTCTTATAAGGGCGAAAGAATTGCTCAAGGTAAAGAGAACACTAAGTTATTCTTAATGAATAACCCTGAAATTTGCGATGAAATTGAAAAGCAGATTAAAGAAAAGGTTAGCGAAGGTTCACTTAAAGAAACAATATCAAATGATGAAGTTATAGAATAAGACAAATTTTTTAAAACAAGCGGATAATTTTAGTTATCCGTTTTTTGTTTTTATTATAGTTTTCTTGACTTGGCTATTAATTAGTGTTATATTAATCTTGATGGTTGTGGCAAAGCCACTTTTAACGAAAGTTAAGCGAATTTCGCTTGAAATAAATTTTTAATTTATTAATTTTTGTATAACCATAATAGGAGGGGATTTATGAGTTTAACTCTAGGAATCATCCTTCCCATTGTTACATTAGTTTTAGGGGGACTCGGCGGATTTTTTATCCACGTTGTTATCAGAAAAAACAAAATTGGGAAGGCTGAAAGTAAAGCTAAAAGTTTGCTTGAAGATGCCGAAAGTCAAGCAAAGAATTTAAAGAAAGAGGCAATGATTGAAGCTAAGGAAGAAGTTTTAAAACTTAAAACCGAGGCTGATAATGAAATTAAGGAGCGCAGGGCTGAAGTTGCTAGAATGGAAAGCCGTGTTATCCAAAAAGAAGAAATGCTTGATAAGAAAGAGGAAATGCTTGATAAAAAGCAAAACTCTCTTGATGAAATTAAAGCAGAGCAAGAAAACAAATTAAAGAGCATTGAGGCTCAAGAAGAAAAAGTTAAAGAAAGACTTGATGATGTTGCTAAACAACTTGAAAAAGTTAGTGGTTTAACGCGTGAGCAAGCTAAAGCCGAACTCGTTTCTAGCATTGAAGAAGATGCAAGAAAAGAAGCAGGCGTTATCGTTAGAGATATTGAAAACCAAGCAAGAGAAGAAGGCGAAAAGAAAGCAAGAAATATTATAACGCTAGCTATTCAAAAATGTGCAACTGATCAAACAAGTGAAGTAACAATTTCATCAGTTGCTCTTCCTAATGACGAAATGAAAGGAAGAATTATTGGGCGTGAAGGTCGTAACATTCGCGCTATTGAAGCGGCAACTGGTGTTGACTTAATTGTTGATGACACTCCTGAAGAAGTTATTCTTTCTTGCTTTGACCCAATTAGAAGGGAAGTTGCAAGGTTAACCCTTGAAAAACTTATAACTGACGGAAGAATTCATCCAGCAAGAATTGAAGATATTGTTGATAAAGTAAAGAAAGATATTGAAAAAACTATCAAAGATGCTGGTGAAAATGCAACTTATGAAGCAGGAATTTATAATCTTCACCCAGAGCTTATTAAGCTTCTAGGAAGATTAAAATATAGAACAAGTTATGGTCAAAATGTTTTAAAGCATTCGCTTGAAACAAGTTACCTTGCTGGGCTTTTAGCCGCTGAACTTGGCGCTGATGTTAATGTTGCTAAACGTGGCGGACTTCTTCACGATATTGGTAAGGCGCTTGACTTTGAAATTGAAGGAACTCACGTTTCAATTGGTGTTGATGTTGCAAAAAAATATAAGGAAAGCCCTGAAGTTATTCATTGTATTGAAGCGCACCATGGAAATGTTGAATATAAATCAATTGAGGCAATATTAGTTCAAGTTGCTGATGCTATTTCATCAAGTAGGCCAGGAGCAAGGCGTGAGTCACTTGAAACTTACGTTAAAAGACTTGAGAAACTTGAAGAAATTGCTAATAGTTTTAAAGGCGTTGCTTCAAGTTATGCTATTCAGGCGGGTCGTGAGATTAGAATTGCTGTTAAACCAGAAGAAGTTAGTGACACAGGAATTGTTGTTTTAGCTAAAGATATTGCAAGAAAAATTGAAAGCGAACTTGAATATCCTGGTCAAATCAAAGTTAACATTATTCGTGAAACAAGAGCAACTGACGTTGCATCATAAAAAATAAAGATACTGCGTTAAGCAGTATTTTTTATCTTATTTTGTTTTACTAAGGTGGTTGCTTTCATAAATTATAATATGAGAATAATTGATTGTCATAATGATTTTATAACTGAATTGAGTGCAAATAAATGTGAAAAGTACGTTTCAAAACTAAAAGATGAAAGGGTTATTTCAGCAGTTTGGTCAAGCAAGTTAGATGAACTCCAAGTATTTAAGAAATTAGAATTAGGCAGCACCATTTCAAAATTAGGTAAAACGTGGCTCGCCGTTGAAGATTGCCATTTTATAACGCCTCAAAATTTAAGTAAGGTTTTAAGATTTAGCCCAATTTATTGTGGGCTAGTTTGGAATGATGATAATATCTTTGGTGGTGGGGCTAACGGAATAAGTGGTTTAACTAAAAATGGTGAAATCTTATGCAAATTATTTGAAGAAAATAATGTTTTAATTGATTTAGCCCATTCTAACGAGAAAACTTTCTATGATATTGCACGCATATCAAATAAACCGCTATTCTGCTCTCACACCGCCTTTTACACCTTAAAAGAACATAATAGAAACCTTAAAGATTATCAAATTAAAATGATAGCTGAAAGTAAGGGATTTATCGGCTTAACTTTTGTTTCGGAATTTTTAAGTGAAAGAAAAAAAGCAACAGTTAAAGAAATCTGTGAGCATATTTCTTACTTTGTTTCAAAGTTTGGAATAAACAACTTAGGCTTTGGAAGTGATTTTTACGGAACAAAAAATTTGCCTAGGGGAGTTAGCAATTATTCTGACTTTAAAAAAATAAGCGCTCAACTTTTAAAACTTGGGTTTACCCAAAATGAAATTGATTGCTTATTTTATAAAAATTTTATTAAATTTATAGATAATCTAGTTTAATCTTCTCTTAAATGAACTTTTTTAGCGGCGTTACGCCTAATTTCATCGCTCATTGCGGCGTAGTGCTTCTTAGTTGTGTTGATGTCTTTATGGCCTAGAACGTCAGCAACAATATAAATATCTTGCGTTTCTTGATAAAGCGCTGTGCCAAATGTTGATCTGAGTTTGTGAGGCGTTATATGTTTTAGCGGGGTTGTTATCTCGCTATATTTTTTTACTAATTTTTGAACGGCGCGCGTTGTTATTCTTTTATTTTGAAGAGAAGTAAATAGGGCGGGTTCATTAGCAAGCATAGGGTTTTTACTTCTTTCTCTTATCCAATCAACAAGTGCTTTTCTTATTTCATCACCAAAATATAAAACAACTTGGTTGCCACCTTTTCGCGTTATTTTAAGGCCACCAACCTCGAAGTCAACGTCAGTTAAATCTAATCCAACACATTCGCTAACACGCATTCCCGTGCCAAGTAGTGTTGTTAAAAGGGCAGTATCACGAATGTAAGTATGTTTATGATATTCTTTAGCGTTTCCACTAAGGTTATCTCCATATTCCGCTTCATTTAAAAACTTAGCCACTTCATCGGCTTCAAGCCTAATAATGCTTTTATCGTGAAGTTTAGGAATATCAACGTTTGAGGCAACGTTGCTAGCAATAATTCGCCTTTTAAAGAAATATTTAAAGAAGGTTCTAAGGGCAGCAATCTTTCTTGCTTTGCCGTTTTCGCCATTTTTATAGATTTTGCCTTCAACCTCATAATTTCCAACGAAACTGATATATTTTTCAATTGTTTCGGTTTTAATTCTATTTAAATCTCTTGCTTCAAGCGTTTTATATGACTTATCTTTAAAAATATCTGTTTCAGAAAAGAGATATTCAAAAAACATTCTTAATTCATAAGCATAGTTTAAACGGGTTAGAGCAGAAGTGTTATTTTCAATGCCGATAAAAAACTGTTCGCAAAATGAAGGAAGAGCTGATAAAATCTCTTTAATTTTTTTCTCGTTTTTATAATTTCGTTCTTTAAAATATGTTTGATTACCCATCAACTTAATTATATCTATTCGCAAAATATTTTGCAAACAAAAATATGTATAAAAAAATACGCCCGAAGGCGTATTAATTTAAACGTGGAAGTTATGTGAGCTGTAAAGGATTCTATAAACGATTGAACTAATAATAGGGTAAAGAGAAACAACGCTAGGAACAATCCAATTAAGATGGTTATAATCAATTTGGTTGAATCCATCAAAACCAATAATTAAGTTAACGCAGTAAATAATAACTAAGAATTGAACGGTAAATAGTAGTGCAAATAGGTGGCTAATTCTTGGAGCATATTTAGCGGTAACTTTTTTATAAGGGTTAAACCAATATCTAATT
>JAILMD010000054.1 GCA_024692805.1 bacterium
AAAAAAGTTAAACGACTAGCAAAAATTCAAAACCTTAATTTAAAAATAGTTGATAACAGAAATTTTAAAGGTTTTTTGGTTTGGCTTTTAAAACGGGGTGGGGTTATTCTTGCGTGTTTATTTTGGTTTATTTTTTCGTTATGGTTTTTTAACACAAAAACTTTTATAAATGTTGTTTGTGAGCAAGATTATGACAAGGTTTTAGAAGTTAAAAATCTTGTTTTATCTGACTATAAAAATGGGAAAACAATGATGGAAATTGAAAGAAATGTTTTAGTTTCTTTTGATGACATTAAAACCTGCACTATCGAAAGAAATGGCTTTTATTTAACTGCTAAAATCTCAGTTGATAAAAGCAAAGAATTTTTGCCTATTGTTTCGCCTTGTTTAGGTAAGGTTTTAGCAATAGAAGTTTATAGCGGGAAACAACTTGCTAGCGCTAACCAAATCGTTAATGCTAATCAAGAACTTGTTTCTCCTAAAGTTTTAGATAATGGATTAGTTGAGCCGGCGCATGCGGTCATTAAAATTAGTGGGTGGGCAAGTTTTAGTGAGTTTGTTAGCATTAATGAGGAAGTTTTTATTAGAACGGGAGAGAGTTATAAAGAAAGATTTTTAAATATTTTTGGTGTTGATTTGTTAAAAACTAATAGTGTTAAATATGCTAGTTATGAAACGAGCGATAAAGAAATTATTGCAAGTAACAGTTTTTTGCCAATAAAAGTTGTTGAGCGAACATATTATGAGTTAGAGCCATCAACTAAAAAGCGAGATATAAACGGCGTTAGCGAAATAGTTAAAGAAAAGAGCATAAATGAAGCAATAAAACTCGTTCCTAATGGGGCAACTAACATAACAACAAAAACCATTTTTGAAATCAGCGATAATGGCGGCGAGGCAACAACTTTTGTAAAATTTGAATTAAATATTTTAGATAATTAAATTGCTTTGAAAAATTCAATTATTTATTGTATAATAAAATTATGAAGATAAACATAATAGGAAAAGTTGATAGCGCTTTAAAAACCGTTTCTGAAGATGCTGTTAAAAGCGTTTTAAATGAAGAAGGACAACCAAACAACATAGAGGTTACAATTAAGTTTGTAACTGCTGATGAGATTAGAGCGCTAAATTTAGAAAAGAGGAATAAAGATAGCGAAACTGACGTTTTGAGTTTTCCTAACACTCTTTTGGTTGCGGGGCAAAAATTAGATAAGAGTTATTTAGCCCTTAATTCTTTTGATGGAAAAAATGTTTATCTTGGTGACTGTGCGCTTTGTTTGCCGGTTGCAAAAAAACAGGCGAAAGAGTTTAACGTAACTCTTGAAAGCGAAGTAAGAAAACTTATTGTTCATTCAATTCTTCACCTTCTTGGTTATGACCATATTAAAGATGATGATTATGTTAAAATGCATGCTATTGAAAATAAAATATTAGGCGAAAATGAAGCTGAATTTAAATCAGGTTTTGTTGCCGTTGTTGGAAGGCCAAATGTTGGCAAGAGCAGTTTAGTTAATTCGCTTGTTGGCGAAAAGGTTTCAATAACAAGTCCAAAACCTCAAACAACGCGTAATAAGATTTATGGAATATTTAATGACAAAGATTGCCAAATCGTTTTTGTTGACACTCCTGGCGAAATTCACGCAACAAACAAACTCGCTAAATATATGGAAAAATCGATTAGCGAAGGTGCTAAGGGTGTTGATGCTATTATGGTTGTTGTTGATGGCGCAAAAATTGGGCAAGAAGACTATAAAATTGTTGAAAAATATGCTGAAAGCAAAGTTCCTGTTTTTGTTGTTATTAATAAAACAGATATTACTAGTTACCAAGAGGTTTACCCAAAACTTGCTAAGCTTAATGAATATAAATTTATAAGTGAGTTTGTTTCGGTTTCGGCTTTAAAGAAGAAAAATCTTAATGAGTTAATTTCAAAACTTAAAGCAGTTTTGCCTAATGGCGAACCACTTTTTGATGAAGATAGTTACACAGATAAATCAGTTAGATTTATGGTTAGCGAAATAATAAGAGAAAAGGTTTTGCTTTTAATTCAAAAAGAAATTCCACATTTCTCAGCAATTGAAATTTTATCATATAATGAAGGTAAAGGGCTTGTTAAAATTAGCGCAGATATTATTTGCGAAAAGGCTAGTCATAAACAAATTATAATCGGCAAAAATGGCGATATGATTAAAAAAATAGGAACACTCGCTAGAACGGATATTGAAAAACTTGTTGGGAAGAAAGTTAACCTTGAATTGTTTGTTAAGGTTAGAGCTGGCTGGCAGGGCAATTCATCGGTTTTAGGTGATCTTGGCTATGACCTTAAAAGCCTTAGTTAGATAATTTTTGACGATAACCGACAGAATAAAGTTAAAGTTTTAGGATAGAATTAAATTAAAAGGGAGGGGAAAATGGCAAACCAAAAAGATATAAGAAAAATCGAAGCAATAACATGGGAGCTTTTGCATTATTCTCCTTCAAAACTTGAAGAAAATGGGCTTAGCCCAATAAACCTTGTTGGCGCTAACTTAAAGTGTAGGGAAATTATTAAAGAAAACGAAAACAACCAAGAAAAATAAATAGGAACTTATGGAAGAAATTAAAACACAAGCGATAGTTTTAAAGAGCAGTGATTATAAAGAGGGTGGGAAACTTCTCACTCTTTTTTCAGTTGATTATGGTTTAATAACTGCAAAGATTAAGGGAGTAACAAAGCCAAATTCAAAACTTGCTTTTGCAGCGCAACCACTTTGTTTTGGGGAGTATATTTTAGTTGAAAAATATGGCTATACCGTTATAAATTGCACGTCTATTGAAAGTTTTTATTCGCTTTCAAAAGACTTTGATAAATTTATTAGCGCTTCAGGAATGCTTGAAATTGTTAGCGTTATTGTTAAAGAACAAGAACCTAACGCTATGCTTTTTATTGAACTGCTTAAAGCGCTTAAAATGTTAGAATATTCGAATGCTGTTCCGCTAGCAGTTTTCATTAAGTTTTTTATTGATTCGCTTAATGTTGCCGGCTATAAATTAGGGCTAGATAAATGCTTGTTTTGCGGGGAAAGTAACTCACAAAAATATAAGTTTAGTTTTTCTCACGGCGGACTTGTTTGCTCTAATTGTGGTGATGCTAACTCAATAAGCCTTTCGCAAGGCGAGGTTGCTGTTTTAAAAAATATTAGCATAACCCAGATGGAAGATTTAGATAAATTAAAGTTTATTGGGGTTGAAAATCTTTGTAGCGTTGTTAAAGTTTTAAATAGATATTTTAGCGATAAAACAGGGGAAGTTTTAAAGGCTGTTAAAGACTATATTTAAATTGGGCGGGAATGCCCAATTTTTATTATAAAAATTGCCCAAAAAAGTTGTTAATAAAAGTTAATGGTGGTATAATACAAAAGTCACTATAAAAAAAGGAGAAAAATATGGCAAAAAAATACGTTTACTTATTTAGTGAAGGCAATGCTCAAATGCGTGAACTCCTTGGCGGTAAAGGTGCTAACTTAGCCGAAATGACTAATTTAGGGCTTCCTGTTCCACAAGGCTTTACCATTTCAACTGAAGCCTGCACACAGTATTATGAAGACGGAAGGCAAATCAATCCTGAAATTCAAGCCGAAATTATGGAATACATCAAAAAGATGGAAAACATAACCGGCAAGAAGTTTGGGGATAAAGTTAATCCGCTTCTTGTTTCTGTTAGATCTGGCGCGCGTGCTAGTATGCCAGGAATGATGGACACAATTTTAAACCTTGGCTTAAATGAAGAGGTTGTTGAAGTTATCGCTAAGAAAAGTGGTAATCCTCGCTGGGCATGGGATTGTTACAGAAGATTTATTCAAATGTTTAGCGACGTTGTTATGGAAGTTGGTAAGAAATATTTTGAAAAACTTATTGACGAACTTAAAGAGAGAAAACACGTTACTTATGACGTTGAATTAACTGCTGAAGATCTCAAAGAACTTGCTTATCAGTTTAAAGCTGAATATAAAAAGCAATTAGGAAAAGACTTCCCAGATGATCCTAAAGAGCAATTATTTGAAGCAATCAAAGCAGTATTTAGAAGCTGGGATAACCCAAGGGCTAACGTTTATAGAATGGATCACGATATTCCTTATTCTTGGGGAACTGCCGTTAACGTTCAAATGATGGCTTTTGGTAATATGGGCGAAACTAGTGGAACAGGTGTTGCATTTACTCGTAACCCTGCAACTGGTGAAAAAGGCTTAATGGGTGAATTTTTAATGAATGCACAAGGTGAAGACGTTGTTGCGGGTGTTAGAACTCCTATGCCAATCGCTAAGATGGCTGAAATTATGCCAGAAGTTTATGAGCAATTCTTAAAGATTTGCGATACTCTTGAACATCACTATCGTGATATGCAAGATATGGAATTTACGATTGAAGACAGAAAACTTTATATGCTTCAAACTCGTAACGGAAAAAGAACGGCTGCTGCTGCAATAAGAATCGCTTGCGACCTTATTGACGAAGGCATGATAACTGAAGAGGAAGCTGTTATGCAAATTGATGCTAAGAGCCTTGATATGCTTCTTCACCCAACATTTGATGCTAATGCACTAAAAGCAGCAGATAAAAACAATGTTATTGGAAAAGGTATTGCTGCTAGCCCTGGTGCTGCTGCTGGTAAAATTGTGTTTACTGCTGAAGATGCTGTTGCTCATGGCAAAAAGAAAGAAAAAGTTGTTTTAGTTCGTCTTGAAACAAGCCCAGAAGATATTGAGGGAATGAAATATGCCCAAGGTATTTTAACCGTTCGTGGTGGTCAAACTTCTCACGCAGCCGTTGTTGCTCGTGGTATGGGAACTTGCTGCGTTTCTGGTTGCGGCGAAATTAAGATGGATGAAGAAAATAAATGCTTCACTCTTGCTGGAAAAACTTTCCATGAAGGCGATTCTTTGAGCCTTGACGGGACAACCGGTAAAATTTATGACTGTGAGATCAAAACTGTTCCTGCTGACCCAAATAGCGGTTATTTTGGAAGAATTATGAAACTTGCAGATAAGTTTAGAGCATTAAAAGTTAGAACAAACGCTGATACACCAGCTGACGCTAGAAGGGCTCGTGAACTTGGCGCACAAGGTATTGGTTTAACAAGAACAGAGCATATGTTCTTTGATCCTGATAGAATTGGCGCATTCAGAGAAATGATCTGCGCTGACACAAAAGAAGAAAGAGAAATTGCTTTAGCTAAAATTGAGCCAATGCAACAATCTGACTTTGAAGGATTATTCGAGGCGCTTGAAGGTTATCCTGTTACAATCAGATTCTTGGACCCACCACTTCATGAATTTGTTCCAACTGATGAAGAAGATATCAAAGCGCTTGCTAAGGCTCAAAACAAAACAGTGGCCGAGATTAAACAAATTATTGCTGACCTTCATGAGTTTAACCCAATGATGGGTCACCGTGGTTGCAGACTTAGCGTAACTTACCCAGAAATTGCAGTTATGCAAACAAGGGCAATTATTAAAGCAGCAATCAATGTTTCAAACAAGCATAAAGATTGGAATATTGTTCCTGAAATTATGATTCCGCTTATTGGCGAAACAAAAGAATTAGCATTTGTTAAAAAGGTTGTTGTTGAAACAGCAGATAAGGTTATTGCTGAAGCAAAATCTAACCTTAAATATGAAGTTGGAACGATGATTGAAATTCCTCGTGCCGCTCTTATTGCTGATAGTATTGCAACTGAAGCAGAATTCTTCTGTTTTGGAACTAACGACTTAACTCAAATGACTTTCGGCTTCTCTCGTGATGATGCCGGCAAGTTCTTGCCAAGTTATTATGCTAATAAGATTTATGAATCTGATCCATTTGCACGTCTTGACACAACCGGTGTTGGCAAACTTATGGAAATGGCTGTAACCCTTGGAAAGCAAACAAGAAAAACTCTTCATGTTGGAATTTGTGGTGAGCATGGTGGTGATCCTAGCTCAATCGAATTCTGCCATAAGATAGGGCTTGACTATGTTTCTTGCTCTCCTTATAGAGTTCCTATTGCTAGGTTGGCCGCTGCGCAAGCCAACATCAAAAATCCTAGAAATTAGCGCGAAATAGTTCAGAAATTCAAAAAGCCACTGGTAGTCGCGTACAATGAGTACGCTCTAACTAGATGGCTTTTTGTTTTCTTTCTCTTTCATCACAAATTTCTAGGATTTTATTATATATGTTTTTTTCTTTCATATTCTTCATAAATTCGAGGCGACTTAGGGAGAGTTTTATTGTTAAAGATTACTAGGATTTTTCGGGAAATATTGACAATAGTGGGGTTGTGTGATAAACTCTTGCTAGTAAAAATAGGAGGCTATTTATGGAATCTGCCGTTGAAAGTTTTAAAGAAAAATATAAAGGCAAAGAATTTTTTGTTTCAAAGTATACCGAAGATGAAATAAGGGCTTATTATCAATTATTCAGACGCCGTGAAGAAGAGAATTCAAAATGGGTTAATAAATATGATGATGAAATTACTAAAGTTGAAGATTGTGAAAAGTTTGGCCCATTAAGATATTTAATGCCAAAATACTATAAGGCTAAAAAACAAACAAAAGAGCTTATTAATCAATGTGTTTTTTATGCGCCTGTTCATATAGCATTAGAGCGAACAATAGCAACTTACACTCACAACTTAAAAGGTTTAAATAAATGCATAGGATATATTAATAGCGATTTAAACTTTAGAGTTCAAACTAAAAATGATGAATTATATGTAACAGTTTTCCCATTTTATGGAAATCCTAATAACATAAGAAAATTAAAAGTTGGTAAATTGAGTGATATTTTATTAGAGAGCATTGTTAGAAATAACATTAAAATTTCTGACAAAGATGAAGAGTTTTTAAACTATTTATCAACTGAACTTAATAAGCATGAATGCCATAGTGACTGCTTGCAAATTGCTATGATGCTAAAAGATTATAGTGCTAAAATTGTAACCGCTTTTACAACAACTCTTTGTGATAAAAACCCAATTTATCACACCTGGCTTGAAGTTGAAAACAGCAAAGGTGAAACACTTTGTTTAGATGCTAACTTAAATGCTGTTATTCCTAAGGAGTTATATTATTTAATTAAGAAACCAGAGCAAGAGAATATGAGTATTATTAGCTACAATGATTTTGTCGAAGATTTTGAGAGTGGTTTAATCAAAGCGCTTGGTGGAATGGATATTAAACAATATTTAGCGTTTAGAGATGAAATAAAAGCAGATTTTGTTAAAAATAATCTTTTA
>JAILMD010000060.1 GCA_024692805.1 bacterium
GGTATATTTTAACAAAAATAGCTAATAATTCATTTGATGAACAAAACTAAAACGCGAGGTTTATTAGTTGTTTCTGGGTTAATTTCAATTATGTTAGGCATTAGCTTAACTATGTTTTTTATTTTCATTTGTTTTGAGGGAATGATTAACGGTTTTGCTTATTTTGGTGTTTTAGCCTCTTTTAATGAAATTCTTGGTTTAATAGCGCTAATTTCACTTTTGTTTTCACTCATTTTATATTTCTTTTCAGCAATGCAATTTAAATTAAGCCTTAATAACCCTAACACTTATAATAAGCGAAAAATAATCTTAATTTGTTCGCTTATTGTTTATCTTTCATTGATGGCGATAAGCGCTTTTTGTGTTTTTGAAGCTTATAGCGATCTTTCAAGCGTTGGAGTTGCTTTAAATTCTTCAAATATTGGCCTAATTTCAATAGGAATTTTAGCTTTTAGTTTCATTGCCTTTATTTCAACAATTATTGATTTATTTGCCTTTAAACACGACCTTAATATTGGTTTAATAAAACTAAACTCTAATAGCCCTAAACTGCTTTTAAATGCACCAGAAAACAATGAAAGCATAACTAAATTAAATGATAAAATTGAAAAACTTGGCTCACTAAAAGAGCAGGGAATTTTAACAGAAGCAGAGTTTAAGGAAATCAGAAAAGACGTTATTGATCATTATTTTGAATAAAATTAGCTACTTGTTCTATTGACAATAGTTTTCCATTTGATATAATAGTCTTGTGGAAAAAATTATAAACAAATTGATGGGATTTCCCGTTATCTCAATGAGATATGGCAAGGAAGAAGGAATAAATAAACTTTGGAGAGAGATTTGCCAAATTGATGAAAAAGAAGTTAGAAACAATAAAGTTGACGAACTAGTTTTACGAATGGTTAAAAATAAAGATAAAAACGGCTTTTGGGGTCCAGAAGATGTTTTAGTTATAAGTCACTTATTTATGGAACAATTTAAACTAGATGATATGGATATTTACCATAATTTCTTTTCAGTTTTAAACGAAAAAACAAAAAAAGATTTTTCATTTAAAACCTATGCAGAGTCAATTTTTAAAACTGTTACCGATTATTTTGGTAAAATTCCAAAAGACAATAAAAAAAGGGCAGAGTTAACGGCGGCATTTTTTGATAATAATGATGAATTTATAGTTCCTTCAATAAAAGAATTAAAAAATAAAGATAGTGCTGCTTGCGTTGAATATGCTGCAATTTCTCATAATTTATGGTTGCTTTCAGGGGTTGAATCATATTTTATTAAAAATTTAACTATTGAACACGCCTTTAATATCGTTCACACAAATAGTCAGTATTTTATGTTTGATTTAGTTCAGGGAATATCTAAGCCTATTGAGAGTGATTCAATTAAAAAGATAGAAAATCAAGAAGAATTAGTTATAAACGGATTTACTTATTCAAAAAATGAAAATAAAGAACTTTAAAAAAGAGCTCATTTGAGCTCTTTTATTTTTTTAGAAATCACAGTTATTTGGCGTTCTTGGGAATGGAATAACATCTCTAATATTATCAACGCCTGTTAGATACATAATCAACCTTTCAAAGCCCATTCCAAAGCCTGAGTGAACGCAAGAACCAAATTTTCTAAGATTAATAAACCAATCAATTTTATCCATATCAACTTTCATTGCTTTTGAGCGTGCAACAAGTTTATCATAATCTTCTTCACGTTGGCTTCCGCCCATAAGTTCGCCAGCGCCAGGAACTTCAAGGTCAACAGCAGCAACAGTTTTGTTATCAGCGTTAGTTTTCATATAAAAGGCTTTAATGTCTTTTGGCCAGTTTTTAATGAAAACAGGGCCGTTGAAATAGTTAGTTATATATTTTTCATGTTCCTTGGCAATATCGCCATCATAAGTTGGCTCAAATTCCCATTTAACATTTGCTTTCTTTAAGATATCAATAACGTCGTGGTGATCAATTCTAACAAAGTTTGATTTAACGAGTTTAGTTAATTTTTCTTTAAGGCCAGGGGAAATAAAACTATCAAGATAAGCAATTTCAACAGAGCATTTATCTAAAACAGCGCTAACAACGCTTTTTAACATACTTTCTTCAATATCCATAAGCCCTTCAAGGTCACAGAAAGCAATTTCAGGCTCAATCATCCAAAATTCGTTGGCGTGAGTTTTAGTGTTAGAGTTTTCTGTTCTAAAGGTTGGGCCAAAGGTATAAATTTTAGAAAATGCTTGTGCAAACGCTTCGCCGTGAAGTTGTCCAGACCCGGTTATATAACTCATTTTGCCAAATAAATCTTGGCTAAAATCAATCTTACCATTTTTAGTTAGAGGAGGGTTGTTAAAGTCAAGCGCACTAATCTTAAACATTTGGTCACTGCCTTCGCAGTCAGTTGTTGTAATTAATGGAGTGTTAACATAAACATATCCGTTGTTTTGGAAATATTCGTGAATAGCAAAACTAGCAACGCTTCTAATTCTAAACACAGCGTTAAAGAGCCTAGTTCTTGGCCTAAGGTAAGCAATTTCTCTTAAAAACTCAACGCTATGTTGTTTCTTTTGAAGTGGGTAAGTTTCATCAGTTTGGTTAACAACAGTAACTTTTTCTGCGTGAATTTCAAAAGGTTGTTTTGCTTCAGGTGTTAAAACTAGTTTTCCGCAAACAATAATGCTTGAACCAGCAATTAGGGAAGCAACAGCGTCATAGTTATCAATTTTATTTTGGTCAAAAATAATTTGAACTCCGTTAAAACAAGTTCCGTCATTAAGGTCAATAAAACCAAAAGTTTTTGAGTTTCTAACGCTTCTTATCCACCCAGCAACGCAAACACTTTTATCTTTTAAAGATTTAGCGTTTTTATAAAGGTAAGAAATATCTAATTTTTCCATAAAATTCTCCTAGAAATTTACTTGATTATATCATACCATCATATTATTTGCAAGCCATCAAATCAAATAGTTTAAAATTACTTGAAATAATAACAAAAAAGTGATAGTATTAAATCAAACATAGGAGGAATTATGAAAAACTTTATTAAAGAGTTTAAAGAGTTTATCGCTCGCGGAAACATTATTGACTTAGCCGTTGCCGTTATCATTGGTGGTGCTTTTAGCGCAATCGTTACAGCGCTCACTAACCAAATCATTATGCCGCTTGTTAACTGGGCATTGGCTGCAGTTGGCGGGAAAGAAGGCCTTGAATCAGCCTACACTATTTTAAGCCCAGGCTATACTGATGGTGTTTTAGATTTAACAAAATCAATTTATATTGATTGGGGCGCTTTTATTTCAGCAATCCTTAACTTCTTTATTATCGCATTAGTTTTATTTACTATCGTTAAAGTTGTAAATAGGTCAAAGAAAAGAATTTCTAGCGTTAAAGCAAAAGCGCAAGAAAAATTAAACAAAGAATTTATTGCTGAAAAGAAAGAAGTAAGAATGCAAGCAAAAGCTGAAGGCAAGAAATTTAAAGTTGCTTGGAAAGAGCATTTAGCCGCTAAAGAAGAAGCAGCAAAACGCGCTGAAGAAGAAAAAGCAGCAGCCGAGAAAGCCGAAGCCGAAAGAGCGGCTAAAGAAAGAGAAGAAATCATGAAGTCAATGAACACAACCGATAAACTTCTTTATGAAATAAATGAAAAATTAAATAAGAAATAAAACATAAAAATAAGCACCCATTTGGGTGCTTTTTTTATAACGTAAAGCCGCAGTCAATTGTAATGTTAGTTCCTGTTATGTGTGGTGATTTAGTTAAAAATAGGGCAGTTTTAGCAACGCTTAATGCTGAAGGAAGTTTATTTATTGCGCTTTCATTTTTAACTAACTCGATATCTGCCTTAGTTAAGTGAGAGTTCATTTTGCTTATAATTAAGCCAGGGCTGATTGTGTTAACCGTTATATTTTTGCTTCCAATTTCTTTTGCTAGTGATTTAGAAAAGGCGATAACGCCTCCTTTTGTTGCGCTGTAAGTTGACTCAAACGATGCGCCAACATTTCCCCAAATTGAAGCAATGTTAATTATGCTTCCGCCATTATCATTAAAATAGTTTAAACTTTCTTTATTAACTAAAATTGTTCCAATAAGGTTAACACTGATTTCACGAGATAGGTTATCAAAGCTTTGGTCAATAATAAGATTAGGTTTGCTAACTCCAGCAGAGCAAATTAAGCAGTCAATTTTTCCAAAGATTTTAGCAAACTCATTAAAGAATTCTTTAACAGATTTTTCGTTTGTTTGGTCACAATAAAAGTAGCAAAACCTATTTTGCTTAACTTTTAAAGTGGCGCTTAGGTTATCTAATTCGTTTTTATTAAGGTAATAAGAACCAAAAACGTTAAACCCTGAATTATAAAACTTTTTAACAAGCGCCTTGCCGATTGTTCCGCTTGCGCCCATAATAACAACATTTTTCATACGCCGATATTATATATTTTTGTTTTAATTTTGTCAACAGGGGCAGTCACTAAAATAATCAGGTTAGCATAAAACAAATTAATGGAATTTAACACTTATTTAATTAGTAAGCAAACAATTTTGTCTAACCTTAATGCCATAAAAAACCTAGTAAACCCCAAAACTAAAATTTGCGCTGTTGTTAAGGCTGACGCTTATTCATTAGGTGCAAGAAATGTTTGCGAAATTTTAAAAGGCAGCGTTGACTTTTTTGCTGTTAACTCGCTTAGCGAAGCGTTAGATTTGCGCTCTTTTGATAAACAAACTAAGATTTTAATTTTAGGCAGAACTGACAAATCCGATTATGAAATTTGCGCCAAAAACAACATAAGCGTTAGCGTTTTTTGCATTGATGATTTGACTGGTGTTAATTTAAGCAAAAAACTTAATGTTCACATCAAAGTTAACTCCGGAATGAACCGCTTTGGAACTAAATCGCTTGATGAGTTTAAGCTAATGATAAAAGCAATAAAAAATAGCAATATTTTTAACCTTGAAGGTGTTTTTACTCATTATCATTCTGCTGACCAAACTATCCTAACAAAAGAGCAATTTAAGCGATTTATGACCTTTGTTAAGGCAACCCATAAAAAAGTTTTGTTTCACGCCAGCGCAACGAGCGGAGTTATAAATAACCCAAAACTGAGTTTAAATATGGTTAGAGTTGGTTTTGGGCTTTACGGGCAAACCAAATTAACAAAAACTGCGCTAACGATAAGGGCAAAACTAGTTAACATCATTAATTTAAAGGCGGGCGAGAGTCTTGGTTACGAATGCGGTTTTATTGCAAAAAAAGATTATAAAATTGGTGTTGTTTCGCTTGGCTATGCTGATGGCTTTTCAAGAAGGCTCTCAAATCATTTTAGCGTTTTATGTAACGGAAAATTTTGCAGAGTTTTAGGCTATGTTTGCATGGATTGTTTCTTTATTGATTTAACCAATTTTCCTGCCAAAATTTATGATGACGTAACCATCTTGGGCAGCGATAAAGAAAACGAAATTACGCTAAACGATTATGCTAATGCGCTTAAAACTAGTTCTTATGAAGTTTTAACAAGTTTTAGGCGAAAAAGAATGAGGGTTATTTGCGAATAATTTATATAAATATTAAGTGGTCAAAATTACTAAAAAAGTTTACATAACCACTTGATATTTTTTTTTGACTATGTTATATTATATCAGTAATCTCACTTTTAGGGGATTGGGCTTATTGTTGCCGATGGCAAATTTTGCTCAGGTTTTCAGCCTATGTGAACCTAAAAGGTAGAAATAAAAACAAGGAGGAAAAACGCAAATGTCAGTTATTTCAATGAAACAATTGCTTGAAGCCGGTGTTCATTTTGGTCACCCAACTCGTAAATGGAATCCAAAAATGAAAAAGTATATTTTTACCGCCCGCAATGATATTCACGTTCTTAATCTTGAGTTAACAGTTGATCTTATTGATCAAGCTTATGCTTTTGTTAAGGAAGTTGTTTCAAGTGGAAAGTCGGTTTTATTTGTTGGCACTAAGAAACAAGCAAAAGACGCAATTATTGAAGAAGCTCAAAGATGTGGCGAGTTTTACATGGGAAATCGTTGGCTTGGCGGAACGCTAACTAACTTTAAAACCATTCGTGCAAGAGTTGATAGGCTTGCAAAACTTAACGCTATGGAGCAATCTGGCGAGTTAAACTTGTTACCAAAGAAAGAAGTTGCAGGATTACTTAAAGAAAGAGATAATCTTGAAGCTAACCTTGGTGGTATCAAAGATATGCACACTATGCCAGGCGTATTGTTCGTTGTTGACCCAAAGAAAGAATACATTGCTGTTAGAGAAGCTCGTTCTCTTAACATTCCAATCGTAGGGTTAGTTGACACAAACTGTGATCCTGATGACGTTGATTACGTCATTCCAGGAAATGATGACGCAGTAAGAAGTGTTAAATTAATTGCTGGGGCAATTGCAGACGCTTGCATTGAAGCAAAAGAAGGGGAAGAAGGCCTTGCTAAACGCAAAGAGGCCGAAGCAAAAGCTAACCCTGAAGCTGCCAAAACTGAAGCAAGCAATGAGCCAGAAGCAACAACAATGGCTGAAGTTGATTTGGCTAAAGCCGAAGAAAACTTACAAGAATAAGGGGGAAAAGTTTATGTTTACTGCTAAAGACGTTGTAACATTACGTGAAAGAACTGGTGTTGGAATGCTTAACTGTAAAGAAGCATTAGAAGCTTGCGATGGTAACATCGAAAAGGCTATTGACTATCTTAGAGAGAAAGGCATTGCAGCCGCTGCTAAAAAAGAAGGCAGAATTGCCGCTGAAGGTGTAGTTGAAAGCTATATTCACGCTGGCGGAAAAATTGGTGTTTTGCTTGAAGTTAATTGCGAAACAGACTTCGTTGCTAAATCTGATGATTTCAAAGCGCTTGTTCACGATATCGCTATGCACATTGCTGCTAGCAACCCACTTTATGTTAGTGACACAGAAGTTGACCAAGAGGCTTTAAACAAAGAACGCGAAATTTACCGCGCTCAATCATTAAACGAAGGTAAGCCAGAAGCTGTTGTTGACAAAATGGTTGAAGGAAGAGTTAAGAAATATCTTAAAGAAGTTTGCTTACTTGACCAACCATTTGTTAAAGACCCTTCTAAAGATATTAGAACGCTTGTTAATGAAGCCGTTGCTAAAATCGGTGAGAAGATAACTGTTAGAAGATTTGTTCGCTTTGTTATGGGTGAAGGCCTTGAAAAGAGAAACGAAAACTTCGCAGAAGAAATTGCAAAACAAACAAAACAAGATTAATTTTAAAGGGGCTCGTTTGAGCTCTTTTTTGTTGCAAAAATAATCTTGTTTTATTAAATGTTGGCAGGTATAATAAAAACATAATATAACAATAATCTTTATTATAATATTTTAATTTTGGCTTTTATTATTTTGCAAATAGAGAAAAATTAAGTATAATAAAACGTAAGGAGAAATTTATGGCAGAACAAAACGAAAGAATTGATGAAATTTTTATGGAGTTAGAGCTTAACCTTGATAAACAGGTTGAACATTTTAAAGCTGAGCTCAATAACGTTAGAGCAGGAAGGGCTAATCCTCATATTCTAGATAAAATTAGCGTTGATTATTATGGAACCAGAACTCCGCTTGCTCATGTTGCTAACATTAGCGTTCAAGATGCAAGGGTTTTAGTTATAAGCCCATGGGATGCTAGCCTTGTTAAAGCAATTAACAAAGAAATTATGGCAAGCGATATAGGAATAACTCCTAGTGATGATGGAAGGGTTATTAGATTAACTTTCCCTCAACTTACTGAAGACAGAAGGAAAGAACTTGTTAAATCAACTAGAAAAACTCTTGAAGATAACAAAGTTGTTTGCAGAAACGTTAGGCGTGACGCAATGGAAGAACTTAAAAAACTAAAAAATGATAAAACCATTAGCGAAGATGATTATGCTGGCTATGAAAAAGACGTTCAAAAGCAACTTGATGCAACAATTCTTACTTTAGATAATTTAATGGATAATAAAGAAAAAGAAATTATGCAAGTTTAAAATAAGGGGCTGTTATGTTTTTAAAAAAGAAGGCGAAGGTTGCTATTGATCTTAATAATCTGCCAAGTCATATTGCGTTTATTTGCGATGGCAACAGGCGCTGGGCCAAAGAGCGAGGGCTTCCAACCTTAATTGGTCATAAAGAAGGTTATAAGGCCTTAAAAAGAGTTGTAAAACGTGGGGCCCAGTTAAAGCTTAAGAATATGACTTTCTTTTGCTTTTCAACTGAAAATTTCAATAGAAGCAAAGAAGAAATAAGTTATCTTTTTGATTTATTCAGAGATATTAAAAATTTGATTCCTGATTTTATACGTGATGGTTATAAATTTCATCACGCTGGGGATATTAGCCTTCTTCCGCCTGATTTGGTTAGTTTAATTAATGAGGTAACTGAAAAAACAAGTGGCGGTAAAAACGGAACAATTTGCATTGCGCTTGCTTATGGCGGGCGAAATGATATAGTTAGAGCGGCTCAAAGATTAATTAAAGATAAGGTTAACCCTAATGATATAACCGAAGATAGTTTTAAAAATTATCTAACAACTGGCGATTTGCCTGATGTTGACCTGCTTGTTAGAACAAGCGGTGAACAGCGAATTAGTGGGTTTATGCTTTATAATATGGCTTATTCAGAACTTTATTTTGTTAAAAAACATTGGCCAGCATTTAAGGCAAAAGACCTTGATAACTGCATAATTGAATTTCAAAGCCGAACGAGAAGGTTTGGCAAATAGGAGAAATAATGCTTAAACGAACGATAACAGGTTTTATAATTTTAATTGTTTTAGCAGGTTTTATTGCTTTAAGATTAGTTTCACAATTATTTTTTGACGCTTTAATTTTAGCGATAATTTGTGGGGCAGTTTTTGAAGTAAGTAAGGTTATAAAAGCCCAAAATCAAACTTTTTACGTGCCATTAGTTATGGCGCTTGGTGTTTTTTCTTGGGCAGCGTTTAGATATTTATATAACCCAGTTTTATGCATAATGTTATGCTTAATTTTAGTTTTCTTAGTTTCATTTATTTTTGAGATTGTTTCAATTAATAAAATTAAAGATGAGGGCGAGGTTAACAGCCAAAAACTCAACGAAAAAACTAACAACACAATGTTTGTTGCAATTTACCCAGTTGTTTTAATTAGTTCATTTTTTGGGCTAAATTATCTTGGGGTTAACCTTGGTTTTGTTGCAATTATTTTAACTTTTATGATTAGTATGTTTACTGACGTTGGCGCATATTGTTTTGGTATAGCCTTCGGCAGAAATAGTAAACACAAACTTGCTCCAGCAATTTCACCTAAAAAGAGCGTTGTTGGCGCAGTTTTTGGTATGATTTTTGGCTTAATTGCTGGCGGATTGGGCTGGTTATTTTTCTATCACCTCGGCTGGTTTGGAGCCCTTGGTAAGTTAACGCTTTCAAAGAGCATTATAATTTTTGCTCTTGTTGGTTTATTTGGAAGCGTTGCAACCCAACTTGGCGATCTTTATGCTAGCGCTGTTAAAAGAAAAGTTGGCTTAAAAGATTTTTCAAATTTATTGCCAGGTCATGGTGGAATAATGGATAGGCTAGATGGCGAAATGTTTTGCGCAAGCCTAGTCTTTATTGTTTTTGCATTGTTTATTTAAGGAGTTTTTATGACATTTCTTTATGTTATTTTAGCGATAGTTATTCTACTAATTT
>JAILMD010000061.1 GCA_024692805.1 bacterium
TGTTCACATCGCTTTAAGAAAGGAATATTCCAATGTTAGCGGAGGATTTTATTTTGATAATAAAATTATGCCAATTCCAAAGGTTTTTTATAATAAAAAGTTTAAGGAATTGGCAGATAAGTTTTCATTATCTAAATTGTAAACTTTGGGTTTACAATTTATTTTTTTTATGATAAAATACATTCGGAGAAAACTTTAATGGTAAAAGAAGAAATTAGTAAGATCTTAGAAGCCGCAATAAAGAAAAGTGGGTTTTGCGCTAGTGACAACCTTGTTTCTTTTTCAAACAAGCCTGAAACTAGCGATTATCAGTCAAACATTTGCTTTACACTAAGTAAGGAAACAGGCATTAACCCTAAAGAAATTGCTGAAACTATTATTTCTAACATAAACTCAAGTGATTATGAGTTTAGTTTTTGTGCGCCTGGTTTTATTAATGTTAAATTAACCGATAAAAAGTTTTCTGATGCTGCTAATTCGATTTTAAAATCTAAAAATCTTGGTATTGAAAAAACTGACAAAGGTGAAGTTATCTTTCTTGATTATGGTGGTGCTAATGTTGCTAAAGAGCTTCATGTTGGTCACCTTAGAAGCCCAATAATTGGCGAAGCAATCAAAAGGCTTTATAATCTTTTTGGTGCTAAAACAATTAGTGATACTCACCTTGGTGATTGGGGGCTTCAAATGGGCTTAACAATCGCTCAGCTTGAAGATGATGGTTACCTTGATTATTATTTTAAAGGCAAGGGAAATAAACCAAAAATAACTCTTGAAATGCTTAATGAAGAATATCCTAAAGCAAGCTTAAGAAAGAAAACTGACGAAGCCTTTAGAATTAAAGCCGATAACTATACTCTTTGGCTTCAACAACGAAAAGAGCCTTACCTTTCAGTTTGGAAAGATATGAGGGAAGTTAGCGTCAAAACAATCGAAAAGAACTATGCTAACCTTAATATAACTTTTGATCTTTGGAAAGGTGAAAGTTCTGTTTCTAATGAAGACATTAAAAAGACTATTGATATCTTTAAAAAGAAAGGGCTAGCAAGGGTTAGCGAAGGCGCATTGGTTGTTGACGTTGCGCGTGAGGGCGAAAACATTCCAATTCCTAAAAAGAACGAAAGTGACCCTCAACTTTATCGTAACCCAATGCCACCAGCAATTATTGAAAAGCATAATGGTGGCGAATTATATATGACAACTGACCTTGCAACGCTTGTTGAAAGAAACAAAGATTATAAACCAAATAAAGTTATCTACGTTACTGATAGTCGTCAAAAAGAACATTTTACTAAACTATTTAGGTGCGCTAAACTTGCATCAATCAGCCCAGAAAATCAAGAGCTAATTCACGTTGGTTTTGGAACTATGAACGGCAAAGATGGCAAGCCTTTTAAAACAAGATCAGGCGACACTATTAAACTAGAAGACGTAACTAACCTAATAAGCGAAAAAGCCCAAGAAAAATTAACTGCTAACGGGTTAGGTAATGACCCTAAACTTGCGCTCAAAATTGGGGTTGCGGCTCTTAAATTTGGTGATCTTTCAAATGATGTTAGTAAAGACTATGTTTTAGACATTGATAGGTTTGCTGCTTTTGAAGGAAAAACCGGACCATATATTCAATACACAATCGCAAGAATTAACAGCTTACTTAATAAAGCTGGTGATTTTGATGATAAAATTTCAGTAAGTTTGATTGAAGAAAAAACAATAATTATGAACGTTTTAAAACTTATTGAAAGCTTTAGAATTTCACTAACTAATTTGAGTCTTGTTTCGCTTTGTAACGCAACGTTTGCTCTCGCTCAAAGTTATTCAACTTTCTATAATAACGTTAAGATTTTAAGTGAGAAAGATTGTGCTAAGAAAAATAGTTATCTTGGGCTTTCAAAACTAGTTAAAAATGCACTTTCCCTTGCGCTTGAAACTCTTGCTATTGACGTTTTGGAGAAAATGTAAAATGAAAAGATTATTGCTTCATAGTTGTTGCGGACCTTGTTCAACAGCGGTTATTGATAAACTGCTCAAAGAAACTGATTACCTTATTGACGTTTATTATTATAATCCTAATATTCATCCTGAAGCGGAATATATAAAGAGAAAAGGCGAGCAGATTAAATTTATAAAACTCTTAAACAATGATAGGGTTGGCTTTATTGATGCTGATTATGACCCTGATAATTATTTTAAACAAACGAAAGGTCTTGAAAGCGAAAGAGAAGGCGGCGAGCGCTGCTCAATCTGCTTTGATTTAAGGTTAAGAAAAACTGCTGACCATGCTAAAACTAATGGCTATGATATTTTTGGAACAACATTAACCGTTTCGCCTCATAAAAATGCAGTGGTTATTAACCAAATAGGGCAAAAAATAAGCAAAAATGTTGGAATTGAATACCTTGTTGCTGATTTTAAAAAACAAGACGGCTTTAAAAAGAGCATAACTCTTGCTAAAGATTATGGGCTTTATCGCCAAAACTATTGTGGCTGCGTTTATTCAATTAATAGCTAAAGGAGAAAAATATGAATTATCTAAATTTTGTAAGAGAGATAAAGAAAGAAAATCCTGTATTAAGAATAAATGATGAATTATGTGTAGAGAAAATGTATTTTTATAAAGAAACATTAAAACTATCCGATGACGAACTAGCGAAGATGATAAAAACTTTTCCACATTTGCTCGATTATGATATCTTAAGCAAAAACGAAACTTCAGTAAAAAGCAAGTTAAGGTTTTACAAAGAAACATTAAAACTATCCGATGTCGAACTAGTGAAGATGATAAAAACTAAGCCAGCATTGCTCGGCCTGGATATCCTAAGTGAAAACGAAACCTCAGTAAAAAGCAAGTTGAGGTTTTACAAAGAAACATTGAAACTATCCGATGACGAACTAATAAAGATGATAAAAACTTTTCCACATTTGCTCGGCCTGGATATCCTAAGTGAAAACGAAGCTTCAGTAAAAAACAAGTTGAGATTTTATAAAGAAACATTAAAATTAACTGATGAAGAACTAATAAAGATGATAAAAACTTTTCCACATTTGCTCGATTATGATATCCTAAGTGAAAACGAAACCTCAGTAAAAAGCAAGTTAAGGTTTTATAAAGAAACATTAAAACTAACTGATGACGAACTAGCAAAGATGATAAAAACTAAGCCAGCATTGCTCGGCATGGATATCTTAAGTGAAAACGAAACGTCAGTAAAAAGCAAGTTGAGGTTTTATAAAGAAACATTAAAACTATCCGATGTCGAACTAGCAAAGATGATAAAAACTAATCCAGCATTACTCAGCCTGGATATCTTAAGTGAAAACGAAACCTCAGTAAAAAGCAAGTTGAGGTTTTATAAAGAAACATTAAAATTAACTGATGAAGAACTAATAAAGATGATAAAAGTTCTTCCAGCATTGCTCGGTTATGATACCTTAAGTGAAAACAAAACGTCAGTAAAAAGCAAGTTAAGGTTTTACAAAGAAACATTAAAACTATCCGATGTCGAACTAGCAAAGATGATTAAAACTTTTCCAGCATTACTCAGCCTGGATACCTTAAGTGAAAACGAAACCTCAGTAAAAAGCAAGTTAAAATATTTAAAATCTTTAAACGTAACAACGGAGCAAATTGTAGATAATCCTATTCTATTAAGTCATCCATCATTAAGAATAAGATTTAGATATGCAATTATTTCTCAAATAGCAAGTGATGATGACATATTTAATAGTAGAGTTCTAATGTCTTCAGAACAAAATATTTATTCTAGATATAAATACTTTGACGGAAGATTAAAAGGGAAAATTCGTTTATCTCATTTAATTGCCGGTCAAAAAGTGATTGAGAAACGATTTGGAGTAACTCAGGAAGAGTTAAACAATTTATTTCCGTTAACGCCCAATGCAGTTGAAGAAGTTTTGAAAAGTTATGAAGAGAATAAAGGCAAGAAATTAGAATTAGATGAAAAAGAAATGCAAGCCATTTTAAAGGTAGGGAATAAAAATGGATAAACAAATTTATGAATTATTAAAAGATGTTGGGCTAATGGAAGAAGAAGTTGAAAGAGCTTTTGAAATTTGTCCGGGGTTAAATATTGTTGATTTAGATAAGGCTTCAAAATGTATTATAACTTTAATTAAAAATGGATATCCAGAAGCTGATATTGCTATTCTTTTAGCAGTTAACCCTGCAATTTTGATGTATGAACCACAAGTATTAAATAAAAAATTAAAAGAACTTGGCGATATTGAAACAAAATTAAAAGATGACCCATTTATCATTTAATAAGAAAAAGCAGGCAAATAGCCTGTTTTTTTCTTGCAAAAATTTGATTATAATAGGTTTTTTCTTTGCTTTTATTATTATTTAATATATAATATAAATGTAATAAACTAACTTTAAGGAGAATCTGATGAAAATTATTATTGATGCCTTTGGTGGTGATAACGCGCCAAAAGAGATAGTTAAAGGTGCTGTTACAAGCGTTAATTTAATAGATGACGTAACTATTGCTTTAACCGGCAGAAAAGACGTTATTGAAAAAGAATTAGCTGAAATTGGGTATAAAGGGGATAGAATTGAAATTATTGACGCCCCTGAGGTTATAACTTGCGAAGATTCGCCAACTCTTGCTATTAGGCAAAAGAAAAATAGTTCGCTTGTTGTTGGGCTTGACACATTAAGTGCTGACGACAGTTATGATGCTTTTATCAGTTGCGGAAGCACAGGGGCTGTTTTAGCCGGAGCGTTATTTAGAGTTGGAAGAATTCCTGGCGTTTTAAGACCAGCATTATGCCCAATGCTTCCAAACTCTAAGGGCGGGAGAACTTTGATTATTGATAGCGGGGCTAACGTTGATTGTAAGCCTGAATATCTAGTTCAATTTGCAGTTATGGGAAGTGCTTATCTTAAAGCAACTTACGGAGTTGAAAACCCAAGAGTTGCGCTTATGAACGTTGGAACAGAAGATGAAAAGGGAAACGATTTAACCCATGCCGTTTTTGAAGAGCTTAAACAGATGCCTCAAATTAACTTCGTTGGAAATATGGAAGCAAGGGAAATGCTAAGCGGTGATTATGACGTTGTTGTTTGTGATGGCTTTGTTGGAAACGTTGCCCTTAAATCAACTGAGGGCGCTGTTGGCTTTATTTTAAATGCCCTTAAATCAACAATAAAAAATGGTGGTTTAATGGGGAAACTTGGAGCGCTTTTAATGAAGAAAAATTTTAAAAAGATGGCGCTTGACCTTGATTATACCCAACTTGGTGGTTCTCCATTTTTGGGGGTTAAAAAATTAGTTATTAAATCTCATGGTTCAAGCAAGGCTAAAACAATTTATTCTTGCGTAAGACAAGCATATAAGTTATATCAGAACAAAACTATGGAAAAAATTAAAGAGAGTATTGATAGTTTAGGAGAAGATAGTGAAAAATAATTTTAACTTTAATGAAGTTAAAAGCAAACTTGGGGTTAACGTTAAAAGTGAAAAGTTATTAAAAACGGCTTTTACTCATTCAAGTTTTGCTAACGAGAATAAGGTTGAAAGCAATGAAAGGCTTGAGTTTCTTGGCGATAGTGTTTTAGGGTTTATTGTTACTGAAAAGATTTATAAGAAAACGCATTTAAACGAAGGTAACCTTTCAAAACTTAGAGCGCTTTTAGTTAGCGAAAAACCTTTAGCCGATGTCATTGATAAACTTGACCTTGAAAGATATATGTTAAAGGGCGTTGGCGAAACTAAAAACAAGGTTATCTCAAACGCAATAAAATGTGACCTTTATGAAGCAATCGTTGGCGCACTTTACCTTGACTCAGGAATTAGCTTAGCAAATGAGTTTGTTGAAAAAACGTTAAACAAAAATTTTGAAGAATTAGCAAAACTTAATGATTATGAAGACGCTAAAACAAAACTTCAAGAAACATTACCTTATAAAAACATTAAATATTTTGCAACGAAAAAAGGTGATGAGTTTAACCCGGTTTACTTTGTTGAAGTTAAAATAAATAATGTTGTTTGCGGAACAGGTGAGGCAACAAGTAAGAGAGCAGCAGAACAACTAGCAGCAAATGTTGCACTAAAGAAATTAAAGGAAAAATAAGATGGCATTAAAATTTAAGAAAATTGAAATGTTTGGCTTTAAATCTTTTGCTGATAAGATTGAAGTTAAGTTTGAACCCGGTGTTACCGGAATTGTTGGCCCTAATGGTTGCGGTAAGAGTAATGTTAGTGATGCAATTCGTTGGGTTATGGGTGAGCAAAGCGCAAAAGCATTGCGTGGGTCAAACATGCAAGACGTTATTTTTAACGGAACTGACACTCGTAAAAGGCAATCTTTCTGTGAGGTTTCACTTTATTTTGATAACACGGAAAGGATTTTTCCACTTGAATATGACGAAGTCGTTTTTACGCGTAAACTTTATCGTTCAGGCGAAAGCGAATATATGATTAATAAAACGCCTTGCAGGATGAAAGACGTTGTTGATGCGCTTAGAGATACAGGCCTTGGGCGTGATTCTTACTGCGTTATTGGGCAGGGTAAAATTGACAGTCTTCTTTCAGTTAAGCCTGAAGATAGACGTACTATTTTTGAAGAAGCAGCAGGAATTAGTAAGTTTAAAAGCAGAAAAATTGAGGCCGAAAGAAAACTTGAAAGAGTTGCTGAAAATATAACAAGGCTTAGCGATATAATTAGCGAACTTGAGCGTCAACTTGGGCCACTTAAAGAGCAAAGTGAAAATGCTAAAAAATTCCTTGAGCTTAAAGATAGGCTTAAAAACCTTGAACTTAACATTTACGTTTATCAATTTGATTCAGCAAGCGATAATAAGGCTAAAATCAGCGCAAGAATTGAAGAACTTTCTAGTGAACTTGAAGTTAAACAACACGAACTTCAAGCCGTTTTAGATGAATATACTTTTAGCCGTGAGTCAATTCAAAACCTCGATTATTCTTTATCTAAATTAAGAGATGAGCAACTTGATTTAACTGTTAGCCTTGAAAAGAAGTTTGGTGAAGGAAACTTATTAAAAGAAAGGCTTAATGGGGCAACAAGTCTTAAAGATAGCCTAAATCAAGATATAACGCAAGATGAAGCGTTAACTTTGGCACTTAATGAAAGAATTAAAGATATTAAAGAGGCTAGAGTTAAAGCCGAAGAAAAGTTAGACGAAATCAATAAAATTATTGAAAAAACAAATAAAACTTATCTTGAAATTGTTGACAGAATAACGGCTGGCGAAACAGCTGCTGAAGAAAGCGGAAATGAAATTTATTCTGCTCTTGAAAAGATGGGTGATGTTAAAAATGCGATAGGAAGCCTTCAAGGTGAGAAAAACAGTTTATTATCTAGAAGAATTGAAATTGAAAACCGAAAGAAAAACATTGCTTTAGATAAAGAGAACTTAAACACAAAAATTAGCGAACTTGATAAAGAAAAGCAAAAGGTTAGCCAAAACCTTAATGTTTTAACAACTAAACAAGGTGAACTTGAATCAAGTTTGGCTATGATTAACCAAACAATAAGTGACACGCAAACCGCATATCAAGAGGAGCTTGCTAATTACCATACTCTTTTAAGCCGCGCTAAAATAATGCAAGAAATGGCTGAAGAAAATGAGGGCTATATTCTAAGCGTTAAAAGGCTTCTAGAGCAATCTAAAACTAATTCTAGCCTTGGCGGAAAAATTATCGGCGTTGTTGCAAAATTAATGAACGTTCCTGAGCGTTATGAAACGGCTATTGAAATGGCGCTTGGCGCAAGCGTTCAAAACGTTGTTACTCATAATGAGGAAGACGCTAAATATATCGTTAACTACCTAAAAGATAGAAAATTTGGTCGCGCAACCTTCCTTCCTGTTTCAAGCATGAAAGAAAGAAATATTCCAAGCGATATGCTATCAAAACTTAATAATAGAGGCGTTTTAGGAATTGCTAGCGATTTAATTTCATTTGATAAAAACTTAACGCCAATCTTTAAGAGTTTACTTGGCTCAACGGTTATTGTTGATTCAATTGATAACGCTATTGAACTTGCTAAGTCTTCAAGATATTCATTTAAGATTGTAACCCTTGAAGGTGACGTTATTAATCCTCAAGGCTCAATTTCTGGTGGATCAAAGAAAGAATCAAGTGTTAACTTAATTTCACGTGAAAGAGAGTTAGCTGACACTAAGAAAGCTGCTGAAAACTCAAAAGAAGAAGTAACAAGGCTTTCAAAGAAACTTGAAGAATTAACTTCAAAGCGAAGCGAACAAAATGATAAACTTAGCGATTGCTTAAATGAAGTTAAGGCCGCTGAAATTAGTTTAACAAAAGTTTGTGACGATATTATTGCTCTTAAAGATAATCTTGAATCGCTTGATGATGAAGATAAATCACTTAGCGTTTCAATTGAAACAATTTTAGATAAGGTTGAAATAATTGATAAAACCTTAGCTGAAGTTGAAAATAAAGAGCAAGAAATTAACGACCAAAGATTTAATGCTAGCGAAACTAAAAAAATGATGACATCAAAATATGATGCTCTTAAAAAAGAAAGAGAAAAACTATTTGAAGAATTGTCTGATTTAAGAGTTAAAAAGGCTAACATTGAAAGCGAGATAAATGCTAATAATGCTGAACTTGATAGGTGTGAAACTGAATTAGCAGTTAGCGAAAACAGAATTAGTGAAAATAAACTTAATCTTCAAAAGAATCAATCGGTTATTGCTGAGCTTGAAAATGAACTTTCAAAAATTGTTGACGTTAGTGAGCAATCACAAACTAAAACAAGGCTTGATGAAATTGTTAAAGAACTATCAACTTTAGATATTCAAAAAGCCGAGTTCCAAGCAAGAATGAATAATGCTGACTCAAAGAAGATGGAACTTAATACTGATATTAGCCGCGCTCAAGACAGAAAAACAAAAGAGGAAATGAACCTCTCTAAGATTGATACTGATATTGAAGCAATGCAGGAACGAGTTTGGGAAGAATATTCAATGACTTATGCTGATTGCCTCAACTATAAAGACTTAACGTTTGACTTAACTAAAGGTTTAAGTGAAAGCGCCAAGATTAAAAAGGAAATTAGCGCATTAGGATTTGTTAATGTCAGCGCTATTGAAGATATTAAAACGGTAACGGCTAGATATGATGATTTAACCGCTCAACGTGACGATTTAACCAAAACAAGAGATGATTTAACTGGCTTAATTGGCGAGTTAACCAAACAAATGGAAACAAGGTTTACTGAGCAATTTAACTTAATTAACCTTAACTTCCAAAAAACATTTAAAGAATTGTTTGGTGGCGGACGATGTGAACTTGTTTTACAAGATGACGTTAGTTGCCTTGAAGCAGGAATTGATATTATTGCTGAGCCACCTGGCAAGAAACTTCAAAACATTAACCTTCTTAGCGGTGGTGAAAAGGCAATAACTGCTATTGCTATATTATTTGCAATTCTTAAGTTAAGGCCAATGCCATTCTGTGTTCTTGACGAAATTGAGGCTGCGCTTGATGACGCAAACGTTGATAGATTTGCTAACTATCTTAAGAGGTTTAGCGAAGACACCCAATTTATTGTTATAACTCACAGAAAGCCAACAATGGAACTTGCCGACAGTCTTTATGGCGTAACAATGGAAGAAAAGGGCGTTAGTAAGATTGTTAGCGTTAAGCTTAGCGATGCAGTTAAAAACTCAACGGAGGGCGCATAATGGGCTTTTTTGCGCGATTATTTAGCGGTAATAGTAAAACAAAAATGAGTTTTGCTGAAAAACTTAAATATATTTTTACCGGAAGTGAAATAACTGAAGATTTTTATGACGAACTTGAATTTGCCTTAATCAGCAGTGATATTGGTTCTAAAACAACAACTCTTATTTTAGATGAACTCCGTGACCAAATTAAAGATAAAAAGATAAAACAAACTGATAAAGCTAAAGAGCTTTTAAAAGATATTATGAAAGATATTTTAAAGAAAGCAGAAGGTGATGACCTTGACTTTCCTTTGGTTTTAATGGTTGTTGGGGTTAACGGCGTTGGAAAAACTACTGCTATAGGAAAACTTGCTAACTATTTTAGGACTAAGGGCAAAAACGTTATTATCGCCGCTGGCGACACTTTTAGAGCTGCCGCTAGCGATCAACTTGAAGTTTGGGCCGAAAGAGCAAAAGTAAGAATTGTTAAAAGCAGTGAGGGGTCTGACCCTGGTGCAGTTGTTTTTGACGCAATATCAAGCGCAAAAGCGAAAAATGCTGATTGCTTAATTATTGATACTGCTGGAAGGCTTCATAATAAAACAAACCTAATGGAAGAATTAAAGAAAATTTCTAGGATTGTTGAACGTGAAATGCCTAACGCAGAATTTCATAAAGCCATTGTTGTTGACGCAACAACGGGCCAAAACGCAATAAGCCAAGTTGAACAGTTTAATGAAGCAGTTGGATTAACTGACTTAGTTATAACTAAACTTGATGGAACTGCTAAAGGCGGCTTTTTACTTAGTTTAGCTAATGAGTTCAATATTCCGGTTAGGTTTGTTGGCGTTGGCGAAACAATTGACGATTTATTGCCATTTAATGCTGATGAATTCGTTGATTCAATAATTTAATTATAAAAACCACTTGACAACTTAAATTTTAGGTTGTATAATACGTGTGTAAAGTAATTATGCTTTACAAAGGTTAAGTTATGAAAAATCTTGATCGTTTTAGTTATATAGCGTTATTTGATGCTTATAAAGCGCTTTTAACTGAGAAACAACAACAAATTTTAACCTTTTATTATTTTAATGATTTTGGGTTAACTGAAATTGGTGAGAATTTAGGTGTTTCAAGGCAAGCCGTATTAGACGCAATTAAAAAGGCTGAAGCTGTTTTAGTTGAAAGTGAGAAGAGTTTGAAACTAGTTGAAAAATCTAAAAAGGTTAATTTGCTTTTAGATTCAATCTTAGCTAGTGATCAAAAAACTAAAGAAATAATTAAAGAGATTAAAGATTTGATTTAGAGGAGTTTATGGGGCTTTTATCAAACTTAGGTGAAAAACTTAATCATATTTTTTCAAAACTCACTAAAAAAGGGAAACTTACTGAGCTTGAAATTAAAGAAGCAATGCGTGAAGTAAGGGTTGCCTTGCTTGAAGCAGATGTCAATTTTTTGGTTGCCAAAGATTTTATTGTTAAGGTTACTGAAAAGGCTGTTGGTGAAGAAATCTTAAAAAGCCTAACTCCTGGCCAACAAGTTATTAAAATCGTTAGAGATGAGCTTGTTGAATTAATGGGTGGGGGTGCAAGTAAACTTGAAGTTAGTTCTAACCCTCCAACAGTAATATTGATGTGTGGCCTTCAGGGCGCTGGTAAAACAACAATGTGCGGAAAACTTGCTTCGCTTCTTAAAAGCCAAGGCAAAAAACCACTTTTAGTTGCTTGTGATATTTATAGGCCAGCAGCCATTGATCAGCTCAAAATTGTCGGTAAAACGGCTAATGTTGAAGTTTATAGTGAATCAATTAAAAACGCCGTTAAAATTGCCGAAAATGGCATTGCTCACGCTAAAAAGTTGGGTCTTGATACTGTTATTATTGATACTGCCGGAAGATTGCATATTGATGAAACATTAATGGGCGAGTTAATTGAAATAAAAAAGGCAACGCATCCTACTGAAATTTTGCTTACTATTGACGCAATGCTTGGTCAAGATGCCGTTAACGTTGGTAAAGAGTTTAATGAAAAACTTGATATAACCGGCGTGATTTTAACAAAACTTGATGGTGATACGCGTGGTGGTGCTGCGCTTAGTGTTAAAGCGGTAACCGGCAAGCCAATTAAGTTCTGTGGAATTGGCGAAAAAATTGGCGACATTGAGCCATTTTATCCTGACAGGATGGCTTCAAGAATTTTAGGAATGGGCGACGTTTTAACGCTCATTGAAAAAGCCCAAGCAAATTTTGATGCTGAGCAAGTCAAGAAAATGGAAGAAAGTTTTAGAAAAAATGCTTTTACATTTGATGACTTTTTAATTCAGTTTGAACAAATCAATAAAATGGGCAACATTAAAGACTTAATTGCTATGATTCCTGGCGCAGCCGGAAAGATTAACGCTAATGATATTGATGAATCAAGGTTGGTTAAGTTTAAGGCAATAATTCAATCGATGACGCCAAGAGAAAGAGCAAACCCAGATTTAATCAAGGCGAGCCAGAAAAAGAGAATTGCTGCGGGAAGTGGAACAACTATTCAAGATGTTAACCAACTTATGAAGCAATTTGAGCAAACTAAAACTATGATGAAAAATATGAATAGTGGTAAGTCGCCAATGAGCTTGTTTGGTAAAAGGAAATTCTAAGGGGTTAAATAATCAATGAATCAAGATTATGAAAATTTTAAATTAAGTGACTATAACAAAAATCATAAAAAATGCCTTAGCATAGCTAACTACATTATTAAAGCAACAAATGACTATAATGATTTGCAAACCTCTTTTGAAAATTTTGTTTTTATGACAACTAAAAGATTGCAAAAAATAATGTTTTTTAGCGACGTTGTTTATATGTTAGAGCATAATGGTGAGTCTATGTTTGATGAATCTTATTATGCTTGGCCAGGCGGTCCTGCTATAATTACTATTTATAATGAATTTTTAGAAGGCCCTGATTTAAATATGAGAATACAACCTCATAATTATGAAGGTTTGCCTGAGCTAACGGATGAAATTACTAGCGTAATTGACACTGTTTTAGAGACAACAAATAAAGTTGGAACTGCAACACTTGTTGCAGAAAGTCAAAAATTAAAACCTTGGCAAGTTGCTTATAAAAAAGCAGAAATAAAGAATTCTCTTATTGAGCCAATAAGCAAAGAAAGCATTTATAATTTTTATAAAGAAAAATATGTTCCTTATGTTCAAAGTGAAGAAGAAAAAGCAAATTAATTTGGCATAACACGGCTTTGTCCGTTTATGATATAAAATAACAAAAAGGAGAAAAAATATGGCAGTTAAAATTAGATTAACAAGAATGGGTGATAAGAAAACTCCATTCTATAGAGTTGTTGTTGCAGATTCTAGAAAGGCAAGAGATGGCAAATATATTGACCTTCTCGGAACTTTTAATCCGCTAACAAAACCTGAAGAAATCAAGATTGATGCAAATAAAGCCGCTTCTTGGTTAACTAAAGGTGCTGAGCCAACTGAAACAGCTAAAGTTGTTTTAAAGAAAGCTAACGTTGTTTTCCCTGAAAAGAAAGCAAAAGTTAAGAAAGAAGCTAAAGCAACAAAAGCCGTTAAAGTTGAAGAAAAAGTTGAAGAAAAGCCAGCAGCAAAGAAAACTGCAGCTAAAAAACCAGCCGCTAAAAAAACAGCAACAAAAACAACCGCAAAGAAAACAACTAAGAAAGAAGCATAGTTGGAGGGCGAAATGAAAGAATTACTTGAATTTGTTGTAACAAGCCTTGTTGATGACGCTTCAGGCGTTAGTGTTAATGTTAAAGAAGGCGAGAAGTTTATTGATTGCTTCATTAAAGTTAATGAAAACGATATTGGAAAAGTTATCGGAAGAAACGGCAAGATTGCTAATGCTATTAGAACGCTTGCTCGTGCTTGCGCTAAAAAAACCAATAAAAAAGTTAACGTTAAAATTGAAAAATAGGGCATAAGGGGCGGTTTGGCCCCTTTTGTTTGTTGTTATGGATAAATTTATTGAAGTAGGAATTGTTACTAAGCCTCACGGCGTTAAAGGTCTTTTAAAAATTAAAGGCCTTACTTTTGGTAACTATAATTTTGAAATTGGGAAAACTTTAAAAATTGATGATGTTTGTTATGAGGTTTTATCAGTTAGTGGAACTAAAGATGAGCCAATTTTAGAGCTTAATGGTTTAACTTTTGATGTTGCTCAAAACTTAAAGAATAAATCTGTTTTTGCGCCACGAAGTGACACAACGCTTAAATCAGGCTATTTTTGGGTTGATTTAATTGGTAAAAATGCAGTCTCAGATGGTAAAATTTTAGGCAAAATTGACGACATACAAAACTTTGGAAGCGCTGACGTTATCTATGTTTGCGGCCAGAAGAATTTTACTGCTCCTAGCGTTAGTGGCCTAATTAAAGAGGTTAATGAAACTAGCGTTGTTTTTGATAAACAAAAATTGAGCGAGGTGATTTGTTATGAAGATTAGTTTTGTAACCCTTTTTCCTGAAATGTTTGAGCCTCTTAAAGCAAGTTTAATTGGCAAGGCGCAAGAGAAAAATGCGCTTAAAATTGAGATAATTAACATTCGCGACTTTAGTTTAGATAAACATAAAAAGTGTGATGATTATCCTTTTGGGGGTGGAGCAGGAATGCTTATGACTCCTCAGCCAATTTATGACGCAATAACTAGCATTCGTGGCTATAAAAAAGCCCATAAAATCTATATGAGCCCAAAGGGGGAAACTCTTAATCAAGTGAGGGTTAAAGAACTTTCAAAGTTTGAACATTTAATCATTCTCTGCGGTCATTATGAAGGAATTGATGAAAGAATTATTGACCTTCTTATTGACGAAGAAATAAGTATTGGTGACTTTGTTTTAACTGGTGGGGAAATCCCTGCTATGGCGCTTGCTGATAGCGTTGCTAGGTTTATTCCTGGCGTTTTAGGCTCAATAGATAGCACTGTTGACGAGAGTTTTAGCGATAATCTATTAGAATATCCTCAATACACTCGTCCACAAGAATTTAAAGGTTTAAGCGTTCCTGAAGTTTTAGTTTCAGGTGATCACGCAAAAGTTAATGAGTGGCGAAAAAAAGAGGCACTAAAAGTAACAAAAGCCCGCCGCCCAGACTTATTAAGGTAGGGGAATATGGTTGAAGAAAAGTTAAATCAAACGAATATTAACTGGTTTCCGGGGCATATGGCCAAAACCTTAAAAGAGATCGAAGCAAATATTAAAATTGCCGATCTAGTTTTATATTGCCTTGATGCTAGGGCTCCACTTTCTTGTTTAAACCCTGAAATTGATAAAATTATTTCATCAAAAAGTGTTGTTTATGTTTTGAATAAAAGCGATTTAGCAAGTGAAGTTAAAACGGCTCAACACGCGAAAAAACTTGAAGAGAAAGCACCTGTTATTTTAACTAATGCTAACGCAGTTTCAAACAAAGCAATAATAATCAAAGCGATTAAAAAAAGTCTTGAAAATAAATTAAAAAAGCGCGCAGAAAAAAACATTAATAGCGCATTAAAAGTTTTGGTTATTGGCGTTCCTAATGTTGGTAAAAGCACAATTATTAACCTACTTGCCGGAAGTAAAAAGGCAGTAACAGGCGATAAAGCTGGGGTAACTAAGGCAATAAGTTGGGTTAAAATTGCTGACGGAATTATTCTAATGGATTCCCCTGGAACGTTATGGTCAAATCTTGAAAATGATAATATTGCTAATAATCTAGCATTTATCGGAAGTATCGGTGATAGCGCTATTGACTTTAGTGAACTTGGTTTTAGCCTTGTTAAGCATTTAATAGAAATTGAGCCTCAAAAAATTATTGATAGATACAGTCTTAACTATTCTGCTAGCGAGATTAATAAAGTTGACCCAATTGAAGTTTATGACCAAATCTGCCTTAATAGAAAGTTTATTTTAAAGAAAAATGAAATTGATTATGAGCGCGCAGGTAAGGCAATTATTGATGATTTTAGAAGCGGTCGAATTGGAAGAATAACCTTAGAATGAAACCAGATTATGACTTATTAAAATTTGAAAAAGAGCAACAAAAATTAGGCAATAAACACATTGCCGGAGTTGACGAAGTTGGCCGTGGTCCTCTTGCGGGGCCAGTTTGTTGTTGCGCTTGCATAATGAGCCTTAAAGAAGAAGATTTAATTGATGGTGTTTGGGATTCAAAAAAACTATCCGCTAAAAAACGTGATGAACTTTTTGATAAAATTAAAGAAAAGGCAATAAGTTATAGAATTGAATTTATTAGCGAAAAAGTTATTGACGAAATCAATATTTTAGAAGCAACAAAACTTTGTATGGCTAACGCAATTAATAATCTAGATGTTATGCCTGACGTAGTTTTAGTTGATGCCGTTGCTAATCTTAAAACAAATGTTAAGCAAGTTCCAATAATTAAAGGCGATGCGCTTAGTTACACAATCGGTTGCGCTAGCATTCTCGCTAAGGTTTCAAGAGACAGGCTTATGGACGAGTTTGATAAAAAATATCCAGGTTATGGTTTTAGCAAACATAAAGGTTATGGAACTAGCGCTCATATTGAAGCGCTTAAAAAGTTTGGCGCAACCCCAATTCACAGAAAAACTTTTATCAAGCATTTTGTTGAGGTTAATAATGAATAGCGTTAAAACGTGGGTTAGTGGTGAAGAACAAGCAAAAGACTATCTTATTAAAGATGGTTTTATTGTTTTAGCGCAGAATTATAAAAATGAACTCGGAGAAATTGATATTATTGCCATTGACCCAATTAAGAGGCAAGAAACAAAATTAAAAGAAAGGTTAGATAATAAAGAGATCAACGAAAAGGTTTATAAAAGGTTTTTAGCCCAACTTGAAAACACGCTAGTTTTTGTTGAGGTTAAAACAAGAGAAACTAACTTTCTTGGTGACGCGCTTTATGCTGTTGATATGAATAAACAACGAAAAATAAGCCAAGCAGCCAATACATTTTTAAAACTCAATAAAAAATATAAGGGTTATCCAGCGCGCTATGATGTTATTGGAATAACTAATGGCAAATTAACTCACATTGAAAACGCATTTAACGACCTTTATAATTAGACAAATATTGACAAAAAGCCCTATCTTGTATATAATTATCGCAGTTTAGTGAGGTAATTATGGGCAGAGTTTTTATTGAAGACTTAATTTGTGAGGGTGAAAAGAAATTGGTTAAGGTTGTTGATGAAGGCAACCCTGTTAATTTTTCGCTTGCTAACGGAAGCGGAATTAAGCATTTTCACTCTGGTTATGATAAATTTGGTTATTCATTTAAATATGACCTTTTTGGTTTGTTTAATGGCGGTTTTATTATTTCTAAAATAGTTGAAAATAGAACAACCGAAGTTAGCGCTTATAACTATCAACTTAACAAAATTGCTTCAGCTGAAAGTTATAGCATTTTATATAATTTAACTAATAATGAGGCGTTCTCAAAGTTTGTTAGAGAAAACTCTTTAAACAAAGAATGCGAAGAAATTAGCAAATAATGAGATTATTTTTAGTAAAACACTTGCAAAAGTGTTTTTTTTGTGTTATTATAGCCGAGGTAAAAGAAGTGGTCCTCTGCGTTAGAGCTTGCAAGAACACTTTTCATACACAATTTTCTAAGGAGGCAAAAGATGGCAAATATCATTGATGCAATTGAAAAAGAAGGTATGCGCGCTGATGTTCCTGAATTCAAAATTGGTGATACGGTTAAAGTTTATGCTAAAATCGTTGAAGGCAATAAGGAAAGAATTCAAGGTTTTGAAGGTGTTGTTATAGCTCGTAAAAATGGTGCAATCCGCGAAACTTTTACAGTTAGAAGAGTTTCATTTGGCGTTGGAGTTGAAAAAACATATCCACTTCATTCTCCAAAAATTGACCACATTGAAATCGTTAAGAAAGGCGATGTTAGAAGAGCGAAACTTTATTATCTTCGTGATAGAAGCGGAAAATCTGCTAAAATCAAAGAAAAGAAATAACATAAATAGATTAGCAAGGCGTTATGCCTTGCTTTTTTATTGACTTAAATTAACTTTTAGGGTATTATAAAACTATGATAATCTTAGGTATTGACCCTGGCTATGCAATAGTTGGTTGGGGCGTTATTGAAAAACTTAATAATGGAAAATGCAAAGTTATTGATTATGGCGCAATTTTAACCGATAAAGACCTTCCATTGCCAGAAAGACTTGTTGCTATTGATAACTCAATGGAAAAACTTATTGACCATTTTAAGCCTAGTGATCTTGCAATTGAAGAGCTGTTTTTTAACACTAATACAACAACTGCAATTAAAGTTGCTGAGGCGCGCGGAGTTGTTATAACAAAGGCGCAAAAAATGGGGGTTAAAATTTATGAATATACCCCTTTGCAAATTAAACAAGGGTTAACTGGTTACGGAAGGGCTGAAAAAAGCCAAATTCAGTTTATGACGAAAACGCTTTTGGGGCTAAAAAAAGTTCCAAAACCTGATGATACTGCTGACGCGCTAGCAGTTGCATTAACTCACGCGCAAACAAACAACACAATAAAATCAAATCGTTTGATTTAAGGAGAAATATGATTTATTCAGTTAAAGGCAAAGTTAGTTATGGTGGTGAAAACCTAATTATTGTTGACTCAGGAGCAGTTAGTTTTGAGGTTATTGCTTCAAGCGCCACTGTTTCAAAGTTAGTTAACTCTAATGAAGAAGTTTCAGTTTTAACTTATCTTCAAGTTAAAGAAGACGGGATGGCGCTTTTTGGCTTTGCTGATAGGGAAGAAAAAGAAGTTTTCTTAGAGCTTATTAACGTTTCAGGAATTGGGCCAAAAATGGCAATTTCAATTCTTTCTAGCATTGATTCAAAGAGTTTAATTTCAGCAATTAATAATTGCGATGTTAAACTTCTTTCTGGAGTTAAAGGGCTAGGAAAGAAAACAGCCGAAAGAATTTGCCTTGAACTTAAAGATAAAATCGGTGCCTCTAGCGCAGGTGATAGCTTATTTATTTTATCAAGCAAACAAACAAACGCTGAGGCTGATGACGCAATAAGCGTTTTAATTAACCTTGGTTACACTAAGGCTGATGCAACAAAAGCAGTTGAGGCCTGCGCTAGAAATAATCCTAATTCTAAAGCTGAAGAACTTATTAGCGGTGCGCTTAAAATAATAGGGAGAAACTAATGGATTTTGAAGACGATTTTTTAAAGAGTAGCAAGCCAAAAGATGAAGACGACGAACGCTTTGTAACTCCTGTTAAAACCGATGATGACATTGACGTCGAAAACATTTTAAGGCCTAAAACTATGGCTGAATATGTTGGTCAAAACAAGGTTAAAGAAAACCTTGAAGTTTTTATTAAAGCCGCTAAAATTAGGGGCGAAAACCTTGACCATGTTTTACTTTATGGCCCTCCTGGGTTAGGTAAAACAACGCTTAGCCATATCATTGCTAACGAACTTGGTGTTTCGTTAAAGTTAACGAGTGGGCCTGCTATTGAAAAGGCTGGTGACCTTGCCGCAATCTTAACTAACTTAAATGAAAATGACGTTTTATTTATTGATGAAATTCATAGGCTTAATCATAATGTTGAAGAAATTCTTTATCCCGCAATGGAAGATTTTGCCCTTGACTTTATAACCGGAAAGGGCCCAAGCGCAAGAAGTATAAGGATGGCGCTTCCTAAGTTTACTCTTATTGGCGCAACAACTAAGGCAGGTCTCTTAACCGGTCCATTAAGAGATAGATTTGGCGTTATTTGCAGGCTTGAACTTTATTCAACAAGTGAGTTAGCGCAAATTATAAAGAGATCAGCTAAATTATTAAATATTGAAATTGATGATACGTCCGCTTGCGAAATAGCGTCGCGAAGCAGGGGAACGCCTAGAATTGCTAACCGCTTCTTAAAGCGTGTTAGAGATTTCGCTGATGTTTTTGCTAATGGAAAAATTGATATTAATGTAACTCGTCATGCTCTTGAAAAGTTACAAGTTGATGAGCTTGGCCTTGACTTTGTTGACAAGCGAATTTTACTTACAATTATTGAGAAGTTTAAAGGTGGCCCTGTTGGGCTTGACACTTTAAGCGCTTCAACCGGCGAAGAACAAGGAACAATTGAAGACGTTTATGAGCCTTATTTATTACAACTTGGGTTTATTTCAAGAACGCCAAGAGGAAGGGTTGCTTTGATGCCTGCTTATGAGCATTTGGGGATAAAATATGAAAACTAGTGATTTTGATTATTTTCTTCCTGAAGAACTAATTGCGCAAACTCCAATTGAGCCAAGAGATCATTCACGCCTTTTAGTTTATAACCGAAAAACAAAAGAAATAAGCCATAAACATTTTTATGACTTAGCAGATATTTTAACGGATAATGATGTTTTAGTTATTAATAACACGCGTGTTATTCCTGCTAGGGTTTATGGCCATAAAACTGAAACAGGCGCTAAAGTTGAGGTTTTGCTTTTAAAGAGAATTGACCTTGTTACCTTTGAATGTTTACTAAAACCTGCTAAAAGATTTAAAATTGGCTCAACTATTATTTTTAGCGATAATTTAACAGGAAGAATTATTGATAATGCTAGCGAAATTGGCGGAAGAATAATTCATTTTGAAGTTAAAAATGGTTCTTTTGAAGAAGAATTAGATAAACTTGGCGAAATGCCACTTCCTCCTTATATTCATAAGAAGTTAGAAGATAAAGAAAGATATCAAACTGTTTACGCTAAAATTAAGGGAAGCTCGGCTGCTCCAACTGCTGGTCTTCACTTTACCCCTGAACTTATTGAAAAGTTAAAGAAAAAAGGAGTAACCTTTGTTAGCGTGACCTTAAACGTTGGGCTAGGGACGTTTAGACCTGTTACAGAAGAAACAATTGAAAACCACCATATGCATAGTGAAGAAATTGAAGTTTCAAAAGAGGCAGCAGATATTTTAAATAATGCAAAAAAGGCCGGAAAACGCATCATAGCCGTTGGAACAACTTCAGTTAGAACGCTTGAAAGCGCAAGCGATGAAAATGGCGTTTTAAGCCCATGCAGAAAGGAAACAAACATCTTTATTTACCCTGGGGTTAAATTTAAGTTTGTTGACGCAATAATAACTAATTTTCATCTTCCTAAATCAACTTTAATTATGCTAGTTAGCGCGTTTAGCACGAGGGAAGAAACATTAAATATTTATAACACTGCCGTTAAAGAAAAATATAGATTTTTTAGTTTTGGCGACAGTATGTTAATTGAGTAAATTATGAGTGAATTTGAATTTAAAGTAAAAACTAAATCAAGCGAATGCTTTGCTAGAATTGGCGAGTTAAAAACACCTCACGGGATTATTGAAACCCCTGTTTTTATGCCTGTTGGAACTCAGGCAACTGTTAAGGCAGTTGAACAAAGAGAGTTGGTTAGCGAAGTTAAAGCGCAAATTATTTTATCTAACACCTATCATCTTTACCTTAGGCCAACAGCCGAGTTAATTGAAAGAGCTGGTGGGCTTCATAAATTTATGAATTGGAACGGCCCAATTTTAACTGATAGCGGGGGGTTTCAAGTTTTTAGCCTTGCTGACCTTAATAAAATAACTGACAACGGCGTTCATTTTAAATCTCATCTTGATGGCTCATCTCATTTCTTTACGCCTGAAAAATCAATTGACGTTCAAAACAAACTTGGAAGTGATATTGTTATGGCGTTTGATGAATGTTCAACTTATGGCGTAACTTATGATTATGCTAAAGCCGCTTTAAGGCGAACTCAAAAGTGGCTTGAAAGGTGTTACGATTATCAAAAGAACCCTCGCCAAATGCTTTTTCCAATAGTTCAAGGAAACTTCTTTGCTGATCTTAGGCTTAAATCACTTCATGATATTTTGCCATATGCTAAAGTTGGCTTTTCAATTGGTGGCCTTAGCGTTGGTGAGCCTAAGAGCCTAATGTATGAAATGCTTGACGTTATGGCTCCTAATTATCCTGAAGACAAGGCGCGTTATCTTATGGGAGTTGGAAGCCCAGACTGCATTATTGAAGGCGTTATTAGGGGAATTGATATGTTTGACTGCGTTTTACCAACGAGAATTGCTAGAAATGGAACAGCCTTTACTAGCAAAGGTAAAGTTGTTGTTAAAAATGGAAAATATAAAGAAGACTTTACGCCACTTGATGATGAATGTGATTGTTATTGTTGCAAAAACTTTACAAAGGCTTATTTAAGACACTTGTTTAATAATGATGAAATTTTGGGTGCGCAACTACTTAGTATTCACAACCTAAGATATTTAACTCATTTAACTGAGTTAATTAAAGACGCTATAAGAGAAGATAGGTTGCTTGAATTTAGACAAGAATATTTAAAAAAGACAGGATATAAATAAAATATCTTTAAAATCAATAAAATTTTTGATTAAAATAATTGCAAATATTCTGTTTTTTTGATAAACTTAATTTAATAAATAAGGAGATTGAATTATGAATTTATTATTAGCTGAAGCTAACCCAGCATCAAACTATATTTTACTTGGTGTTTTAGTTGTTTTGCTTGCTGTTATGTTTATTTTACCAATGATAACTGGCAAAAAACAAAGAAAAGAATATGGCGAAATGATTAACTCTTTAAGCCCTGGTGATGAAATTTTAACAAGAGGCGGAATTTTAGGAAAAATAACAAGAGTTGTTAAAGAAAATGGCGCTGTTAAAAGCGTTATGATCGTAACCGGCGAAAAGGGCAAAGAACAAAGCCTTGAAATTGAAGTTTATCATATTGAGTTTGTTTTAAACCAACCTAATAGAAAGCAAGAAGAAGAAAAGGCTGAGCCTGTTGCTCAAACTGTTGAGGAAGAAGTTAAAACTGAAGAAAAAGTTGAAACAAAACCTAAAGCAAAAAAATCAACAAAAAAATCTAAATAAAATCTAATAAAAGTCTTGCGTGAGCAAGATTTTTTTATGCATAAAATCTTAAAAACTGAATAAGTTTTATTGAGGTAATTTTTATGGTTAATATTGAAACTGATGAAAATAGAATAAACGCCCTTGCTTACATTAAAGCAACTCTAGTTAGCATTGTTTTAACGCTTTTATTAATTCTTGTTTTTGCATTTGTTTTAAAGTTTACTTATTTAAGTGATAAATTTGTTACGCCAATAAATTTAGTTATTAAGGCAATTAGCTTGATTGTTGGAACGTTAGTTTTAACAAAAAATGGAAGTAATGGGTTAGTTAAAGGATTGATTTTAGGAGTAATTTTTTCAATTGTTTCATATCTGATTTTTTCGTTAATGTTAATGAAGTTTTCATTTTCAATTGGTCAACTTGCTGACGTTGGTTTTTGCGCTTTAGTTGGTGCCGTTGTTGGTGCAATTAGCGTTAATCTTAAAAAGGGCTAAAAACCCCTTAAAAATGCCATAAAATTTAAGATTGTTTAAAATAATTCATTAAAAAAATTGACCGAATAAAAGAATTAGGGTATAATTTAAGGTAATTATAGAATTATCGAGGAATTATATGAAGCTTATCAAGAAAAGAACTGCTAAAATTTTAACGATTGTTATTTCAATTATTATCGCCATTGGTTTGTTTGTTACTTTTGTTCCTATTTCAATTGGCGGTTTTAGATATCTTTCGTTTGCTGGCAACATTAAATATGGCTCTGATTTAAAGCCAGGAATGTATGGTGAATACGTTATTGATGGAACTGCAACAGGTGATGACGTTAATAAAAGCGTTCAATCAATTAAATCAATTTTAGAAGAATATGGTTATCCTAATGCTAACGTTTATTCAGTTTCAAACTCTAAAATTAGAGTTGAAATAGGAAACGCAACAAATGGTAATTATGAATTAACCGAAAAGATGCTTGACGCCATTGACGTTGGTGTTTTTGATCTTCGAACCAGCACTGATTCTAAGGATTTATTTATTAATGGTCAAAAGCATATAACTAGCGTAAGCATAGGCAACTCATCAACTTATACTTATGTTAAAATAACATTTAACAGTGAAGGTTTAACTAACTACCTTGCTAAAATGAAAACAGGAAACACTATTTATGTTTATATGGGTGGTGATTTGCAAACAAGTTTCCAAGCAAGCACTGCTCAATATGATGACCTTTATTTAACATTTAACGATTATGCTTCAGCATATGACTTTAAATTAAAAGTTCAATTAGGAAGTTTAGTTCCTGTTAGTTTTGATAAAGATTTCACTGAAGTTAACACAATGAGCCCAACTCTTTCTAACACGGGGCTTACCGCTGATATTAACAGCGCTGAATATGGCAAAAGTGATATTTTAGTTTGTTTATCACTTGGGCTAACATTTGCTATTTTAGCAAGCCTTGCTTATCTTGCTATTAAGCATCGTGCCTTTGGAATAATTGCTATTATAACTTTATTAGTTGAAACAATTATTGGCTTATTCTTCATGCAATTATTTAACGCAGTTGAAGTTAGTTTAACAAGTTATGGTGTTTTAGCATTTGGCTATGCTATAACAATCTTTGAGTTGTTTATCTATATTAATAAGGTTAATAATGAGTTTACCCTTGGTAAAACAATCGAAGCATCACTTGATGGTGGCTATAAAAAATCTATTGGAACTAACGCAGCAATAACCGTTTTACTTGCGGTTGTTGGCTTGCTTTTAATCATATTTACTAAAGGCGCTGTTAAAGTTTCAGGAATAGTTCTTTTAATATTTGGTTTGGCTGGTGGGCTTTTAAGTATGTTAGTTATGCCATGGTTCGTTAAAATTTATCATGGGCTTAATCCAAATAATGAAACTCACTATGGCTTTGCTAGGAGGAAAAACTAATGAAAAAGATAAATTTTAAGGCTCCATTTAAGTTTTTAATTATTCCATTTATTGCTGTTATTGTTATTGCTGTAACCATCTCGCTAATTTTTGGATTTAGGCTTGGTACTGAATTTAGCGGTGGGAAAAGGCTTTTAGTTAACATTACTGGTCAAACTAAAGTTGCTGATATAAGAGGTAAAACTTCTAGCATTTTAACTGCTAATGGCTTAACAGTTGAAAGTATTAATGTTAGCGATAGTAATGGTTCAAGTTATTTAGTTTTTATAACAGAAAATAACAAAAATGCTGATTTTGATGCAATAAGAAATAAGATTGCCGAAAAAACTGAATTAGATATCAGTTTAATTGGCGAGTTTGAGTCAATCGCAAGCGCAATTCCTGCTAACTCAGTTTTGCTTACTTCAATTGGTCTTGTTTTAGTTTTAGCTGCAATCTTTGTTGCTGGCGTTATTAGATATAAACTTGCCGGAGGCGGAATGCTTGCTGTTGGCGCTGTTGCAACAATTTTAACTCATCTTTCACTTTTAGCAATAACGAGAGTTCCTATTGGAATTGCAGTTTTGACAAGTGTTGTTACTAGCGCGATTCTTAGCTTAGTTATAATGATTTCAATTCTTGAAAGTGTTAGAGCTAAGTTAAAAGTTGTAACCGGTGAGCAACAAACTGAAAACGATATGATTAATGATAGTGCTAATGAAAATTTAATGCCAATCGCTTGCTTCTGTTTATTTGTTTTAGCATTTGCATTATTCTTAATCTTTACATCATTAATTTCAACTAGAGCAATTGGATTTAGCTTAATATTTGGTGTTATTTCAGGCGGATATGTTGGGTTCTTCTTAACAACATCACTTTATCCTATTTTCCTTGAAATTGCTAACATTAGAGCGAAATTAAAAACAACAAAAAATCCTAATTATAAAAAGAAAAAATAAATTAAAGCCTTTCGAAAGAAAGGCTTATTATTTGAGATGAAAAAAGAAAAGGTTTTAAAAGATAAAAGGTTAATTGATTACCTAAATAATAGGGGAATTAAAACGCAAGAAGAATTGCGTTCTTTTCTAAACCCTAGCTTGGTTCAACTCAATAATCCTTTCTTGCTTGATGGAATAAATAGCGCTTGCCAAATTATAAAAGAAGGGCTTAAAATAAACCAAAAATTTGTTATTGTTGGCGATTATGATTGTGATGGAATAATGGCTAGCACAATTCTTTATCAATATTTTGCTAGCCAAAACGCGCAAGTAAAAGTTTATATTCCTAACAGGTTTGATGACGGTTATGGCCTAAGTAATGATTTAATTGACCAAATCATAAGCGAATTTGATCCTAATATTTTAATTACTGTTGACCTTGGAATCTCTTGCGTTAATGAGGTTGATTATCTAAATAAAAAAGGCGTTAAAGTAATTGTTACTGATCACCATGAGCCTCAATCAGTTTTGCCTGATTGTGTTATTGTTGACCCTAAAGTTAAAAGCAATTATCCTTGCAATTATCTTTGCGGGGCGGGTGTTGCTTTTAAACTTGTTTCAGCGCTTGCTGGAAACCAGTTTGCAAATAAGTTTTTAGATGTTGTTAGCATCGCAACAATAGGCGATATTGTGCCACTTTTAGGCGAAAACAGGGTTATCGCAAGCGTTGGTCTTGATAAAATTAATAACGGCGAATTTAGCCTTAAAAGCCTCAAATTTATGTTTGATGAATTAGGGCTTGAGCGCGTTAATAGTTCTGACGTTTACCTTAAAATTGTTCCTAAGATAAACGCAAGCGGACGAATGGATAACGCCCAAAAAGTTTTTAATTATTTAAATCTTTGTAATGAAAAAGATTTTAATAATTCTCTTGCTGAAATTCTTGCGGATAATGCCATAAGGCTTGATAAAATTAATGAGGCAATGGAAAGTGTTGATTTAGCGCTTGAAAAAGAGATTAAAAGTAAATCTAAAATTCTTTGCGTTAAAGGAGATTATCATCAAGGCGTTTTAGGAATTATCGCTTCAAGAATTGTTTCTGACTATAATTTGCCAGCCATAGTTTTTGCTAAAACAAAAGAGGGAACGCTTAAAGCTAGCGGAAGAAGTTGTTTGGGCTTAAATCTTCACGAACTTATTAGTAAACATAAAGATCTTTGCTTGCATTTTGGTGGTCATAAAATGGCTATTGGGCTTGAGATTAAAGAAGAACTTTATGACAAGTTTGTTAGCGCAATTAAAAATGACTTAACAAACTTTGAGTTTGATAAAGATGAAAGCGATAAGGTTGACATTTTTATTAAGCCTAGTGACATAAATAAAAAGTTTATTGATGAGGTTAATTTACTTGCTCCATTTGGTTGTGATAACCCAAAACCAAATTTTGGTTTGGCGGTTAACTCAGTTATGACAAAAAACCTTTCATCAAAATCTGATGAGCACTTAAAACTCGTTTTTGAAAATAACCCAAACGTTGTTTATTTCTATGGTAAAAAAGACCAAACATTGCTTTCAAGCAATGCTTCAAAAATTATAAGCCTTGATCTTGACCTTAACTATTTTAAGGGCAATGAAAGTGCGCAAGCAATTGTTAAAAAGGTTATAATTAAAGAGCCTTTAAGTCTTAATGATGATGAGTTTGCTTTAGCAAGCAAAGCAGTTTTACTTGCTAAATCAATTAATAAGCATTTTGACTTAAATTCTGCAAAGAAAGACGATTTTTGCGCAAAAAGTGGCAAAAAAACGCTAATTATCGCTCAAAGTAATGATGATGTTAGCGTTTTAAAAGGTTTCAAAACTGATGATTTTATAATTTCAACTTCGCAACATAAAGGCATTCAAAACGAAATTTTAATAAAATCAAGAATTGAAAATTTTGATGAATTATTTAGTTGTTTTGATAGGGTTATTTTACTTTCTGCGTTTAGCCAAACAAAACAAAATGATGGCGAAAATGTTTCAGTTTTAAATAAAATTGAAAACTATAAAATTAGTGAGACTAAAGAAAAATGTGCGCTAATTTATTCGGCCTTATTTAAAAATGAAATTAGGCTAAACTTTGATTCAATATTTAACTATATTAATGAAGTTA
>JAILMD010000022.1 GCA_024692805.1 bacterium
AGTTAAAATGTGCAATTACTATTAATTTATTCCGGTAATAACAATATCTTCCCCTGTTTCACAAACATTTTTAATAACAACTTGCCCCATTTTAACAGGTGGTTTTATTTTTGCATTTTTTATTTCATTTAAACATTCAAAAATTTTATCTTTAGGAATAGGATTAGTTGTTTTAACACTAACTGTTCTATCTTTATAAGGTATTATGCTTGTCACAATTCTGGTTGGGTTTATGGCCTCGCTTTTGCCGAAAGTTTCGCCGCGAGGGCACCCATTGCCGGTTACAATTATTTCATTTTTTAGCTTTTTAACAGTTAAGTTGCAACCAACCGGACACATTATGCAAGTTAGTTTCATTTTAGTTATCCTCCACTGAAATTGTTATATCACCAACAATTTTACTTCTATCAATAACAACCTGTTCCATTTGAGCAGGAAGAACAATTTTTGCTGGTCTTTTTGCAATAACTGTTCCATCAGCAAGGCGCGCAATTATAAAACAATCTTTTTTAACTCCGCTAACTCTAAACTTAACAGTTAAAAAACCTTGTCCGCCTTGGGCATAAGAAGGAACGCTATATCTAACTAAATTGCCCGTTAAAACTTTAAATCTTTTCCCTTCGGTTAGTTTATTTTTAACATATAATGCAGCGCACTTCCCTGCTTCAATTGACTCCATTGTTACGTCATCAACAATATCGTGAACGTGTAAAACATTTCCGCAAGAAAACAACCCGAGAACGCTGGTTTGATAGTTATCATCAACAACTGCTCCGCTTGTTAGTTTATTAATAACAATATCATTTGAAACTAAGTCAGTTTCAGGAACAAGCCCAACACTAAGCAAAATAGTGTCACAAGGAATAACACGCCTTGTTTTAAGGTCAAAACTAAAATCTGGGTTAACCTTGGCAACAACAACGCCGCTTACCCTATCTTTTCCTAAAACTTCAACAACCGTTTCACTAAGGTGAAGCGGAATATTATAGTCATTTAAACATTGAACAATATTTCTGTTAAGCCCTGAAGGAATGCTATTAATTTCATAAACACCAATAACATTAGCGCCTTCAAAATAAAGCCTTCGCGCCATAATAAGCCCAACGTCACCTGAGCCAACAATAACAACGTTTTTACCAATCATTTGGCCATAAACGTTAATCATTTTTTGCGCTGAACCTGCACTTATAACGCCAACAGGCCTTGTTCCGCCAAGTGAAATTGATGCTGCAGTTCGCTCCCTGCAACCCATTGCTAAAATAACGGCTTTAGCGATTATTTCTTTTAACCCATTAGGAGAAACAACTTTAACTTTAAAACTTCCATTTTGCATTTTTGTTACTTTTGTAACACTAGTTTGCATTAAAATTGGAATATTTAGGCTTTTTGCTTCAACAATAAGGTTATTCGCATATTCTGGGCCTGTCATTTCTTTTTTATAATATTTTAACCCAAAGCCATTATGAATACATTGTTTTAAAATTCCGCCAAGTTTTTCTTCCCTATCAACAATAACAACTTTAGCGCCATTTCTTGTTGCGCTAATTCCAGCGCTTAGGCCACTTGCCCCACCACCAATGACTAAAATCTCAGTTCTTATTTTATCCATTTGTTTTAGGCTCCTCATTTTGTTCTTGAGAATAAATTCCAGCCTCTTTAACTTTTGAAGTAACTAAACTTGTTTTTCCTCGAATTATAACCTGGCTAGGATCAATCTTATAATATTTCGCCATAATATCAATTATCATTGGCAAACAGAAACTTCCTTGGCACCTTCCCATAGTTGCGCGAAGTCTTCTTTTTATTCCTTCAACTGTAAGCGGGGTTATAACTCCTTTTAAAACTTGCTCAATTTCGCCTTCTGTTATTCCTTCACATCGACAAATAAGTTTTCCAAATTTAGGGTTTTTAGCAATTAAAGCCGCAAACTCATCTTCTGATAAATTCTGCGTGTTTATATATGGTTTTCTGCGTTTTATGGCAATTTTATGCGTTTTTACACCACATTTTTGCAGATTTTGCATAATTTCATCAGCAATAGCAGGTGCGCTTGCAAGCCCAGGGCTGCAAATTCCTGCTGTTATATAAAAGTTAGGAACTAGTTTACTAAATCCTAAAATAAAGTCTTTGCCATCTTTAACTCTAACGCCAGCGTAAAGTTTTATTACCTTTCTAAAATCTATTCCGTTAACAAGGTTTTTAGTTTTTTCTCTTATTTCAATAACGCCCTCAGCCGTTACCCTTGTTGAATATTTATCAATAAGTTTAGCCGTTGGCCCACAAATAATATTTCCAGCAACCGTTGGCGCAACTAAAATTCCCTTACCAAGTTTTGTTGGCATAGGAAAAATTGGCCTGTTAACTAAGCCATGTTCTGATTTATCTAAAAGGATATATTCCCCAAGCGTATAAGTTAAATTAAGTTTTTCAGCGCCGGCTAATTCATTGATTTTATCGCAACCCGCCCCCGCGCAATTAACAAGGTAATGACAGGTAAAACTATTTTTTCCTGAACTGACCTTCCAACCGCCGTTTTTAAACTCAAGTTTATCAACAGGATAATCTAGCTTTAGCGTTCCGCCATTAATTATTGCTTCTTCACAAAGTGAAATAGTAAAATTATAAGGACTAACAACTTTCGCTGTTTTTGCAAGAAGCCCATAACAAAGATTATCATTTAGGTTTGGTTCAAGGGCGTGAAGTTCTTCTTTATTTAAAATTTTTAACCCGCTAACGCCGTTAGCAAGCCCTCTTTCATAAAGTTCTTTAATTCCGTCAAGCCCTGTTTCATCAGCAACAACAAGCGAGCCACATTTTAAAAGTTTCTCGCCAAGTCTTTCAGCAATTTCCTCATACATCTTATTGCCTTTAACATTAAGGCGCGCCATATTAGAACCAGGCATAGGGTCATAGCCAGCGTGAATAATTGCGCTATTAGCCTTGCTAGCGCCCAAACTAACGTCTTCCCCAGCCTCACATAAACAGGTTTTAACGCCGTTGGTAACAAGCGTATCAAAAGTAAATGCGCCAACAATTCCGGCACCAATTATTCCAACTTCGTAATCAAAAATTTTCTCCATTTCAACCTCTAATTTCAGTTTAATAATTTATATAATTTTTGTCAAACATAATTAAATCAACACATCATTAAAACATTTTACAATTTTAGTTAAAATTGCTAAAATATAAATGGAGGGCAAAATGAGTTATATTTTAGGAATTGATGAAGGAACAACAAGCGCAAGAGTTGTTCTGTTTGATACAAAACTAAATAAAATTGTTAAGATCTCACGCGGTCGTTTTACTCAATATTATCCAACGCCTGATGCCGTTGAACATAATGCTGAAGAAATCTTCAAAATTGTTAACCGCGGGCTTAAAGAATGTTTAGAAGATATTGACCCTAAAAAAGTTGCCGGAATTGGAATAACCAACCAACGCGAAACTGTTGTTGCATGGTCAATAAAAACTAACTCTCCTCTAACTAATGCACTTTGCTGGCAAGATAACAGAACAGCCGAGTTTTGCAAAAAATTAAAAGCTAGCAAGTTTGCAGATATTATAAAAGAAAAAACGGGGCTTCTTCCCGATTCATATTTTAGTTCTTCAAAAATAAAATGGCTTCTTGAAAACGAGCCAAATGTTAAAAAGGCTTTAAGAGAAAATGACCTAAGAGTTGGAACTATCGAAAGCTTTCTAGTTGCCAAACTAACTGGCGGCGAGAGCTTTGTTAGTGACGTAACTAACGCAAGTCGAACCCAACTTTTAAATATAAAAACTTTAACTTGGGATGATGAATTATTAAAGATTTTTGGCATTCCAAAACACATTTTACCTAATATTGTTTCTAACAGCGAAATCGTTGGATATTATAACTATAAAGGCTTCAAAATTCCAATTTGTGGGCTTTGTGGTGACCAACAATCAAGCCTTTTTGGTCAAGGTTGCGTTAATGCCGGGGAAATGAAAAACACGTACGGAACAGGCGCTTTCTTGCTCATGAACACGGGCTCTAAAATTGTTAACTGTAACGATCTTTTAACAACCGTTGCCCTAAAAATTAAAAATAAAGTCACCTATGCCCTTGAAGGAAGCGTTTATAACTGCGGAACTGCGGTTGATTGGGCAACTGAAATATTTAACTTTAAAACGGCAAAAAATCTTGATGAATGTGCCGCTAAAGTTGAAAATAGTTTGGGCGTTTATTTTGTTCCATCATTTAACGGGCTTGGTACTCCTTATTGGAATATGGATTCTGCCGGTATGCTTTATGGAATAACAAGAGGAACAACTAAAAACCATATTGCGCGCGCCGTTTTAGACGGAATCGCCTATCGCGTTTATGACGTTAGCCTTCAATTTGAAAAATCAACAGGTCGAAAAATTAAAGCCTTCAAGTCTGATGGCGGAGTAACAAACAATAAAACTCTTATGCAATTCCAGGCCGATTTAATTGGTTGTAACATTACTCTTTCTCACGGCGAAAGCACTGTTTTAGGGGCAATTTATCTCGCTGGGCTTGCTAGCGGAGTTTATAAAGATGAAAGCGAAATCTTATCAAAAATTGTAACGCTCGGATCGTTTGCTCCGGCGAAACTACCTAACAAAAGTCAACTTCTTGCCGGCTGGGAAAAGGCAATAAAAAAAGTATGTTTATAGGAGGAAATTATGCAAGAAATTAAGTTTAAATCATTTGATGGCGTAACGCTAACCTGCTCTCTTTGGGACGCAGTTAAAAACCCAAAAGGAGTTGTTCAAATAATTCACGGAATGAGCGAACACGCAATGCGTTATCTTCGCCTTGTTGAATATCTTAACAAAAACGGATATATTGTTTTCGCTGATGACCACCGCGCTCACGGAAGAACAGCCGGAAGCCCAGAGGCCGTTGGTAAATATAACCGAAAAACCAATCTTTATGATGACACAGTTTATGATGAAATTGAAATTTCAAAATATTTAAAGAAAAAATACCCTGCCCTTCCTTTGCTTATTTTTGGGCATAGTTATGGAAGCCTTTTAACTCAAAGATATATCGAGTTATCTAATATTCATAATGGCGCTATTCTTTGCGGAAGCAGTTATATGAACCTTCCTTTATTTAAACTCAGCAAAATTATTGCTAAAATAACAATGCGCCATAAAGGACCTGACGCGCCTGCTAAATTTATTGAAAGTTTAAGTTTTAAACAATATAGCAAAGGCTTAAAAGAAGGTGAACTCTGGATTTCTCACGACCCTAAGGTTTGTCAAGCTTATAAGGAAGATCCTTATTCAGGAAGGCCATTTTCAGCCAAATTCTATTATGACTTAATGGGTGGAGTTATGGCTGCTTATAAAAAGCAAAACCTTAACAATATTGATAAAACAATTCCGCTTATGATTATTTCAGGAAATGAAGATGCATTTAGCAAAAACGCAAAATTAATTGAAAAACTTAAAAAACAATATGAAAAATTACAAATTAAAGACCTAACCGTTAACATTTACCCTGGAATGCGTCACGAAGTTCATAATGAACTTAACAATGAACAAGTTTTAAAAGATATTGTTGATTTCTTTGATAAATGTTCTAAAAAATAATTTAAGCAAAATAAAACCACCTTTTCAGGTGGTTTTTTCTTGGTGACCCCTAGCAGAGTTGAACTGCTCACTCCGCCGTGAAAGGGCGATGTCTTAACCGATTGACCAAGGGGCCATTAAATTGGTAGCGGCTGTCGGATTTGAACCAACGACCTATCGGGTATGAACCGAGCGCTCTAGCCAGCTGAGCTAAGCCGCCACACGGTTAAACGCTTTATTATTTTACATTAAACAAGCCGTTATGTCAACACTTTTTTAAAATTTGACAAAATTTGTTTATCCCCTATTGCTAACATAAAATTACTTGATAAAACATTTGCTTTATGATATAATAATTGAAGAGGTTGATTTTATGGAAATTTTAAATGTTCTTCCTTGGGCTTTATTAGCGCTTTTTGTTGTTATAGTAGCGATTGCAACAATCTTTACTATTGTTAAATTTGTTAGAGAAAAAAAGAAAGCCCCTAAAAAGGCTAACCCTGTTGTTGTTAAAGATGACGTTAGGCTAACCCCAACTGATGAAATTAAAAATGAAGATGATTCAGTTAAAATCTCTTATGTTGAAAAAGATATTTTATTGCAACCAAGAAAAGTTAAGGTTGTTGGCGATAAAAAAGGTCAGTTAAAACCTGGGAAATATACCGTTTTATCTGCTTACCAAAATGAAGAAAAATTCAACATTAGAATTGGAAACTTCGTTAAAGAATATACTCACGGCCAAGAAATCGTTTTAGCCGAAGGCGACGAAATCTGCCCAACCAGCACAACAATTATTTTAAGATAAAATAAAAATGAGCTAACCAGCTCATTTTTTTATTCTTTTTCTTGTAATTGTGCAGTTTGCATTGTTACATAATCTTTAGCAAAAGATTGAAATTCTTTTTCGGTTTCAAAAATTTGATCAGGTAGTTGTTTTCCCTTACCTTCTTCAAACAAATATATTTTACTATCTGTTGCGCCATTATTATCATAAACATCAATCATAACATTTGGCCAACGATCCGCTATATATGGCAAAACAAAGTCATTTCCTAAAACTTTACTATCAACAATTCCTAAATTAGCAAGATTCCCAACTGGCCACCTGCCTTCAAATGCTATATCAAATGATTTGTTTTGAATTCTAACCTTATAATTATACCCAACTAGTGAAGCTCTATTGACGGTTTGAATATTTGACTCATTGTTTTGTTCTCCAATAATTAAATGCTTTTTTGACTTTTCAAATTTAATATAACACTTATCACCTGGCTGTAATTGAATTTTCATATTCTTTCTCCTGTAACATCTTTTTTACAATTAAAAGTATACCATACCCCCCCCCCCACGCCTGTCAATACTTTTTCATCATCTTTGCAATAAAAAATGGGCTTTACACCCATTTTTTATTCTTTTTTAAACAATATAAAGGTCGCTTGTTGAAAAGATTGGTTCGCAAGTTATGTTTATTCCCAATTTTTTAAGCGTTTGTTCTTCTTCCCCGCTTAAAATGCAAGAAGCGTGCGCTTCAAGCCCGTAAAGTTCAGGAATCTTTTCAATTGCGTGTTTAGCAAGCGGATTAACCGCACTTGAAAGAGAAAGTGCAATTAAAGTATCTTTTAGGCTTAATTGGCCGTTTTTAACCTTTAAAACGTTCTTTTTCATATCACATAACGGAGTTAAAATATTTGAAGGCAAAAGGTCAATGCTATCGTCAATTCCTGCTAAAACTTTTAGCGCATTTAAAACAACAGCAGAACTTGCAGAAAGAAGTTTTTTGCTCTTTCCGTAAACACATCTCTCATCTTCAAGCATTAATCCAACAATTGTTGTGTCTTGCATATTAGCAACGTTTCTAACGTTTGCAATAACTTTTCTCGTTTCAAGGCTAATCTTTAATTGGCTCATCAAAATTTCAATTCTTTTAACAATATCTTTTGACCCGCCACCGCTAGCGATATCAACCAAAGCCTTTTGATATCTTCTAATTATTTCAAATTCGCTCGCGTGCCTAATAACTTTATCATTTTTAATGCAAAAACCAATCTTATTAACGCCCATATCAGTTGGCGATTGATAAAGTTTAGCGTTGCCTGTTATCTTTGTTAAAATATTTTGAACAACAGGAAAACACTCAAGGTCTCTGTTATAGTTAATTGCAACTTGACCGTATGCGTCAAGATGGAAGTTATCAATCATATTAATATCGCCAAGGTCGGCCGTTGCAGCCTCATAGGCAACATTTGTTGGGTGTCTCAAAGGCATATTCCAAACAGGGAAAGTTTCAAACTTAGCATACCCCGCCTTAACCCCACGTTTATATTCGTGGTAAAGTTGACTTAAGCAAGTTGCAAGTTTTCCGCTTCCTGGGCCAGGAGCAGTAACAATAACAAGCGGTTTTGTTGTCGGAATATATGGGTTAGCACCATATCCGCGATCACTAACAATAGTTTCAACGTTATTAGGATAGCCTTCGGTTGGAGTGTGAAAATAAACCTTTTCTCCCCTAGCCTTTAATTTATCTGCAAATTCTTGGGCACGCGCTTGGCCTGTAAAAAGCGTTATAACAATAGAACTAACTGTTAACCCAACGTTTCTAAGGTTATCAACCTGCCTTAAAACTTCGGCATCATAAGTTATTGCATAATCCGCCCTAACCTTGCGCTTTTCAATATGTTTAGCGCTAACAACAAAGATAATTTCAAGTTTATCTTTAAGTTGTTTTAAAATATCAATTTTAACTCCGGCATTAAACCCCGGCAAAACTCTTGAAGCATGAAGATCGTCAAAAAGTTTTCCGCCAAACTCCATATAAAGTTTATTAGAAAACTTGTTAACACGCTTCAAAATCTCTTCACTTTGAAGCTTAACATATCTTTCATTATCAAAACCAACAACCATATTTTCACCCCTAAAATCTAGTCTTATTTTAAAATTTTTGAAAAAGAGTTGTCAACAATATTTTCTCTGCAAAACGTTTTTTGTCAAAAATTAACAATAGCCCATCCTATTTTAAAAAATCTATTGCCAACCAAAACATTTTGTGATAAAATACTCTCGTTAGTTCCCTTAGTTAAATGGATATAACAGGCCCCTCCTAAGGGCCAGTTGTGAGTTCGATTCTCGCAGGGAACGCCAAAAAAAGACGCTATTTATAGCGTTTTTTTGTTTCCTCAAAATCGAATTGCGTCAAGCAAACAATTAATATTTTCTTTTCTTGCGAGCGCGTTCGCATTTGAACGAAGTAAAAATCACCGAAACGCCTGAAATTACGCATAGTTTAAAACAATCACACTCAACTAAAAACGCAATGCGTACCCAAATTGTACCCGAAACAAAAAACAAACCCCAATAAAACGCAAAAATTACTCATATGTGGTATAAGCTCAGCTGGATAGAGCGATCGCCTCCTAAGCGATAGGTCAGCAGTTTAAATCTGCCTATTCACACCAATTTTCAAAAGAAAAAGGCATCCCATAAGAGATGCCTTTTGTATTAGAACTCTTCAATTTCACCGAGATTATCGATGGTTCTTCTATTATTGTCTGTTCTAATATACTTTTCTCCATCAACTTCAATTACAAGGACATCGTAGCCAATATAATAAGTTCCATTTCTCTTATATACTGTCTTAAAGTTTTTTCTTTGGTTTTCGATTGCATTTATTATTTCCATTCTAGACCAAATTTTTTCAGCTCCAAAATATCCCCCGTTATTAGGACATACTTTTGCTGAAAATATAACCTGATTTCCTTTATAGTTGGTTGAATAGTGAACAGCTTTAATATAAAAATCTGTCATATTATCTTCCTCCTATTAAGATTTTATGATAAAATAGGAGCTCAGCTGTTGACTTAATTGATAAAATTTGATAAGATAATATTAGCGTAGATACTGGACTCCGTCTTTTATCTTGTTGCCTTTGGAACTGCTACTTCTAAAGGCTTTTTTTTGTTCTATTATTTTTTTCACCTCCTTTTTTTGCATAGAACGAGCAAAAGTTTTTTATTATATAAACAAACCGTCAACTAATTTGATTATATTAATTCAGAATAGTTTTTATAAGATTTAAGTTAATTGGGGAGGTTGTCCCTTCTATTTCTTTTTCAAATATTTTGGAAAGCTTTACATCTTTTCTTATGACTTTTTCGGTTTTACTAATTTGGGCTAGTGAAGAAATATTGGATTTTCCCCACATTTGATCCTTTCTTATTAAGAAAACTTGATCTTTTCTAAAATTATAATCAATCATATTTATGTTTTGAGTTGTAAAAATTGCTTGAGCTTTATTTTTGTTAACATCATTATCATTAAACATATCAATAATTAACTCACATACATTTTTGTGTAAAGATGTTTCCATTTCATCAACCAATATAACTGAACCCTTATCTAAAGCTTGTTTGATATAAAGCATTAAAAATATAATTTTCTTTTCACCTTTGGATAATATTCTTGAACTAGTATCAAATATTGAGTATTTAAAATCACCTGTTTGTTTTCCGTCACTATTAAAGATGTTAAAAATTCCAATTAAATCTTGAGCAAATACCCCATTTTGCAAAATAGTAATTACGCCAGGCAACCCATTAGGATATTTTTTATTCAATGTGTTAATTGCAACTTGTGGAGTTCGTAGTTCTTCCGGCATGATATCTAATTGATTATTACTCTTTACAATTCTTGAAAGAGGTCTAGTATATGCACTTATTATCTTAGTAACAAAATCTAGATCTTTTTCAGTAATGAGATTTAAATCAATCATAATCTCGGTATCTGCTTCAATAATGCATAAATTATTGAACCAATTTTTCACAGGATTAATAAGCTCTAAAATATTGTCATTTAGGTTTGAAGTAAAAAGATAAGAGAGCAGTAAGAATTCTTTTTGTGGTTTTATGAAATTAAACAAATTCATAATAGAATTATCTCCCTCAACAATTTCATCAAAATTGCGGTGAAAGATGTACTGTGAAAAAGCTAGTCTATTTTTACCATTATTTAATCTTTTTGATAAGGTTTCTTTTCTTACAAAAGGAATATCTTTGTCCACATCAAGTTCAAGTTCATAACAATAATTGTTATTGTCATTTGCTATAAATTCAATGTTAAAGCAAGTTGGTTCGTTTTTAGCCTCATCAATAAATTTAAATTTCTCTGATGCAAAAAATGAAGTCTGCCTGTTGTTTTGGAAATTAACATAAGATTTCTTTATTAAATATGTAAGATAACCTAAAGAAGCGACAAAATTAGATTTTCCAGCGCCATTACATCCAAGTAATATGGCTGATTTTAGTAATTTATTGCTTTTAGTCGCAATAGAATCATCTATTTCTTGCAAATTTTGTTCATTATCATTGTAAGATTTTGCTGCCATGCTAAATTCTTGCATATCATAATAACTTCTAAAATTCTTAAAAGAATAATTTACTATCATTTTCTTACCTCCACATATGCATAATAGCACTTTAGAAAAGATAAGTCAACTAAATTTTGGCAAAAAATCAAAAAAATGTTGTTTTTGTAAAAATTACAAATTTTCGTTTTATTCAAATATTTTATTTATAACTTCGCTGGTATGAATATCTCTATTATATAACTTTTTCTACTTTTCTTCCCTACTTTCATTTTAGCAAGGGGTATTGACTTTAGCTGGTTATTGCAATATAATTAGCAAGGGTTAAAAAAATGAAAGTTTTATTCTTTGATGATGAAAGTGAAGACAGGGGCAAACAATATCTTATTTTGTTTGGTGACAACAAAAGTTTTTACGTTTTTTCAAGAGACTATTTAAACCTTAAACCTTGGGAACCTGTTGAGGGTGATAAAAAAATTGAGATTGCTTTACTAAGCGAAGTTGACGATTCTAAAAGAACCGACACAAACAGAGATTCTCGTTTCTTTACAGAAAGTTCATTTTACGAACAAATTTCTAAGGAATTGAATAAACACTTAAATAAAAATGGCAAATTAACTAAAAATTTGCAAAATATTCAGCATTGTAAAACCGAAATGACTAATATACTTAACGACATTATGGTTTATAAAATACCTTATTGGGATGCCAATTATTTCTTAAAAATAATCGAGTTTAAAAAGAACTGGGAAAATGATTTTGGTTTTAGCCTTGATCCAAACAAAAACGATAATGACGAAAATGAAAAATAAAAAGACGCTTAATGCGTCTTTTATTTTACCTTCTCAACCTTTCCGCTTTCAACCTTATAAACGGTTTGAGCGATTGAATCGTAAATGTCAGTATGTGTAAACAAAATGATTGTTTTATCGGTTTCAACATCTTTAAAGAAGTTATTAACGTTTTCCCTAAACCTAGCAGGAACGTCATTAGGAATTTCATAAACCATTAAAATCTTGCAGTTTGTTAAAAGCGCTCTAACAAGCCCTATCATAAAGAGAATTGAGCTCGAATCAATATCTGAAATTTTAGTGTTAAAGCCGTTTGCTAGCGATTCAATTTCTTCTTTAACGCCTAATTTTTCACACATTGTTTCAATAACTTGCATATCTTCTTGAACTATATTAAGGTTTTCCTTAATAGTTCCATCAATAAATTTAGGGTGCGCTGCGCAATAGGTTATATGAGTTTTAAAGGTTTTTTCGTTATAGTCATAAAGGTCAAGGTTATCTAGAATAACGCGCCCGCTATCTGGCCTATTATATCGCCTTAACATATCAAAGATAACGCGCTTACCACTTCCCTTTTCGCCCTTAACAACGTTAATTTCGCCAATTCTAAAGGTCATATTAACGTTTTCCATATCATATTGTTGGCCGGCCTTTTTATATTCGCAAACATCAAGCAAACCAAGGTTATATTCTTCATTTTGTTCAAGGTTAAGGTTACCATATTCAATAAGTTCTTGATTGCTTAAATTCAAAATAACGTTAATTCTGTCAACGTCAACACGCATATTTTCAATGTCGTTTGTTTTATCAAAAAGCGCATTTAATTTTTCAGTGCAGGTTTTAAGGTATGGAACAATAACCAAATAAACGGCAATATCCATTTGCCCATCGCTAACGAAATATAACATTAAAGCTGATATTGCATAAACAATAACGTTCCAAAAAGCAAAATGAAGGTTGGCTTTATATGAATTAACCGTATAATAATCTGCGTAATAATTTGAGAAAGAATCAACGTTATTTAAAATTTCGCCTTCATATTTTTTTGAACCATTTAATTCGTTTATTATCGCCTTACCATCAATTATTTTAGAATAAGACTTAAACATATCGTCTTTCTTTTCATATCTAGAGCGCAATAAGTTGCCTAATCTCTTATTAAACTTATAATAAGCAAAGAAGTTAA
>JAILMD010000025.1 GCA_024692805.1 bacterium
TCAATTTCAAACTTGTCTTCACCATTTTTACCACGAGTTACTTTGAAAACAAGAGCCTCGTCTTCTTCCATTCCTTCTAATAACTCAACAGGTTGAAGTATTGCATAAAAACCGCCTTGATAAGCAATTCCTGCAACCTCAACAAAATCAACCTCTTCGCCTTCAGCGCTAACTAAAGTAACGATGTCATCATCGTCATTAGCCATGTGGTCAATTGATTCTGGAAGTTTTTCATTAAAATTATCCATATTCCCCTCCTTATTTTTTGGCTTCCTGAGCCTCTTCTTCATCTAACAATCGATAGTATTCACTAAAAACACCGTTAACAATTTCATCATCAACTTGGATATCATATTTATCGGCATTGTTTTCATCTTGCGTTACCTTAAAAACAAACGCCTCATCTTCTTTCATGTTATCAAAAAGTTTAACAGGCTGTAAAATTGCATAGGTTTCACCATTATATTCAACCCTAGCAAATTCAACAAAGTCAACCTTTTCGCCTTCTTTATTAACCAATGTAATAACAATGTCGCCATTTTCTTTGTTTTCTTTTAACTCAACTACTTCGCTCATAAAATCTCCTTAAACTTAGGCTATTTTTTAGCTCTTGGTTTATCTAAATAGTTTTGCAAGATTATTGCAGCGCTAACAGCATCAACTAAATCTTTACGTTTTTCTCGCCTAACGTTGCCTTCAATTAGCATTTTTTGAGCTGAAACTGTTGAAAGGCGTTCATCTTGAAATTCAATAGGAATATCGCTTATTTTAGCAATTTCATCAGCCAATTCTTCAACCATTTTAACGCTTTGCCCACTTGTTCCATCAAGTTTCATTGGCTTGCCCATTAAAATTAGTTTAGCATCAAGGCTTTTTGCTAAATCAACAAGAGCTTTTGCATCAGCGCTTAAATTCTTGCGCTTATAAACACTATGAACGCTTGCGATAATTTCAAGCGGATCACAGGTTGCAACCCCTATTCTTACTGTTCCAACATCTAACGCCAAGATTTTCATCTTAAAATTATTCTAACATAAAAAAAATAGTTAGTCCAATAAATTGGGCTAACTTTTAAAAAAACTATTTATTTCCTTTTTTTGCTTTTTCGATTGATTCTTTGATATCTTCAACCTTATTTTCAACAAGAGTTGTTCCTGTTTTAACAGCATTTCTAACATCTTTATTTTTAGTTACTAAAACTGCAGCAAGCCCAGCACCAAAAAGCATTGAAAACAAACAACAGCCTAAAAAGTCTTTCATAGTTCCTCCTTTCTAGGTTAAACCCTAGCAGGTTTAGTTTGCGAATGATTGCAAAAATTATACAAAAATGGAAAAATTTATCAAATTTTTGCACAAAAAAATGGGCTATTGCCCATTTTTATTATTGTTTGTCAGACCCATCATTAAGCTTTTTGATAGCATCACTAAGTGAACTTGTTATTTCATCAATGCTTCCGAAAATGTCTTTTTCTTCAAGGTCTTGAGGATTGTCACTTGTGTAAACTTGAACTGTTCTTTTAACGCTCTTAGTTGTTGCGTTTTCTTTTGCAGGAGCAGCAACTTTAACTTCTTCTTTTACTTCAGCTTCTTCCTCATCTTCTTCGTCAAGGTCATCTTCATCAAGATCATCATCACTGATTTCAACCTTCTTAACTTCTTTCTTTGCTTTAGGAGCTTTAGCAGGTTTAACCTCTTCTTCCTCTTCTTCTTCAGCGCCAGCAATTTCATCACTGTTCATAATTGGGCTGAATTTATATTCTTCAGGAACAGAACCTTGAGTTTTCTTAAAATATGAAACGATAAGAGAATGGATTGCATCTTCAACAAGATTAATGCTAAATAATTTTTCGCTAGGAATATTTCCGCCTAGTTCACTCTTTAATTGTTCTGCAGTTATAGTGGCGATTTCATCAAATGACTTACCCATCATTAATTTTGTTGCAAGACTGCTTGCAGCGATAGCAACAATGTTACCATAAGTTTGGAACTTAACGTCAACAACAGTTTTGTTTTTAACGTCAGCATAAAACTTAACAATGTCACCACACGCTTTATCTTTAACTTTGCTAACAGCGTTAGCACCTTTGATTACACCAACATTTGCTGGGTTATAAAATTCTTCTAAAAGTTTTTCGCTATACATATTACAATTCCACCTTATTCTTATAAATTCGAACTGCTGAAACGCTACGAACTTTCTTTACTGCTTTATGAAGCGCGTTAACAACAAAGTCAATTTCTTCATTAGTTGTGTCTTTACCGAAAGTAAATCTAATTGAAGATTGAGCAATTTCTGGCTCAAGGCCCATAGCAACTAAAACGTGGCTTGGTTCAAGGCTTCCTGAAGCGCAAGCAGAACCAGTTGAAACGCTAACGCCAAGGTTATCAAGCATCATTAAAACAGCTTCGCCTTCAACGCCTTCAAATGAAAGGTTAACGTTTCCAAGTAATCTTTGAGTTGGGTGACCATTAAGGCTAACATTGTGAATTTTATCACTTACTTCTTTTAAGAAATACTTTCTGATATTTTTTAATTTCTTGTTGTTTTCTTCAAGATCACGAACAGCATTAGTTATTGCAACACCAAAACCAACGGCTCCGCAAACATTGCTTGTTCCTGCTCTTAAACCTTTTTCTTGAGAACCACCATCAATCATTCTATCAATTTTAGTTCCCTTCCTTAGATAAAGCGCACCAATTCCTTTTGGTCCGTAAATCTTATGAGCAGTTAAGCTCATTGCTGTTATGTTCATTTCGTGAACATTAAATGGAATTGCACCAATTGCTTGAACTGCATCAGTGTGGAAAGCAATATCGTTCATTTTAGCAAGTTCGCTAATTGCCCTGATTGGCTCGATTGTTCCAACTTCGTTATTAGCGCTCATAATTGAAATTAAAACAGTTTCTGGTTTAATTGCTTTAACAAGCGCAGTATAATCAATAACGCCTTTTGAATCAACAGGAATATAAGTAACCTCAAAACCTTCTTTTTCAAGCGCTTTGCAACTTTCAATAATTGAATGATGCTCAATAGCACTAGTTATAATATGGTTACCCTTACTTCTGTTTGCTCTTGCAATTCCTTTGATTGCCCAGTTATTTGCTTCACTTCCGCCAGAAGTAAAATAAATTTCGCTTGGGCTAGCACCAATTGCGTTTGCAATTTTTACTCTTGCTTCTTCAAGCGCAGCATCAGCTTCTCTGCCTTCTTTATAAAGGCTTGCAGAATTGCCATAGTTTTTGTTTAGGCAATCAATCATCTCACGATAAACATCTGCAGAGAGCGGAGTTGTTGCGGCATAATCAGCATAAACTCTTGTAATTTTTTCCATAACATTCTCCTTATTGGCCTTATTTTATCACTAGTTAATATATTTGTCAATAATTGTAAAATAAAAAAAGAGCTTTTAAGCTCTTATTTTTGCATTTTTATAAAGGTTTTGAGGTCATTTTTATTTAAAAAGCCAACATTTCTTGCAATTTCTTCACCATTTTTGAAAACAACAATGGTTGGGATCGAGAAAATATCAAACTTTTTTGCAAGGGTTGGTTCGTCATCAATTTCACATTTTGCGAAAATATATTCATCAGCCAACTCCTCGCTAACCTCGCTAAAGTTTGGCGCCATCATTCTGCATGGGCCACACCAACTTGCCCAAAAATCAACGACAACTTTTTTTTCACTTAGCATAATCTCATCAAAATTCTTTATTGTTAAATTAACCATAACATCCTCCTAAACCTCATAGAATCCCATTCTTGGCTTATTTTTGCTCTTAATTTCTTCAATTGTTGAATTTAAGTGCTCTTTAACATATTTTCTGTCAATCGTTATATCAATAACAGGATGAAGCCCTGTTGCGTTAAATGAAATTTCATCAGTTAGTGTTTCCATAATGGTATGAAGTCTTCTAGCGCCTATGTTTTCAACATTTTTATTTTCAAAAACTGCAGTTTCACCTATTTCATCAATAGCATCTTCAGTAAATTTTAAATTAATGTTGTCAACTGCTAAAAGCGCGGTATATTGCTTTATGAGTGAGTTTTCAGTGTCAGTTAAAATTTTAATAAAATCTGCTTTTTCAAGGCTTGTTAGTTCAACAATAACTGGAAACCTTCCTTGAAGCTCAGGAATTAAATCTTTAACGCTTGAAACGTGAAAAGCACCAGCAGCAATAAATAATATGAAGTCGGTTTTAATTGTTCCATATTTTGTTGGAACATTGCTTCCTTCAACGATTGGTAAAATATCTCTTTGAACGCCCTCTCTTGAAACATCAGCACCACTTTGATTGCCTTTTCCCGCAACCTTATCAATTTCATCAATAAAGATAATTCCGTCTTGTTCGGCGCGCCTTAGGGCCTCAGTTGTTACGCTTTCGTTATCAATAAGCCTGTTGCTTTCTTCATCAATAAGATATTTTCTTGCATCAAGAATTTTCATTTTCTTGCGTTTCTTAGGCTTTGGCATAATTCCACCTAAAACGTCGCCAATATTGATTTCCATTCCCGCCATTCCAGGCATTAAAGGCATGCTCTTTGGTTCTTCAACCACTTCAAGTTCGATAATATCATTATCAAGTTTTCCGCTTGCTAGATCACCCATAACCATAGCATGAAGAACTTCGTCAGGTGTTTCAGTTTCTTTAAGTTTTCTTGCTCTAACTAAAATTTGAGCAATCTTTTCATTT
>JAILMD010000051.1 GCA_024692805.1 bacterium
GAAAAGATTTATGATAAGTTTAATATTGATAAAAACGCGCGCGCTGAGAATTTGAGCGCAAACGATTTCTATAATATCTATAATTATATAAATAGCCAAAATTAAACAACAACTAACAATATTATTTAACTTCCGCCAAAATGTTTGCGGAAGTTCTTTTTTATTTGTTTAAAATTAAGATAAAATTAATTTATGAATTCAAAGTCGTTTATGTTAGTTAAAGAGATAATTAATAATCAGTTAACCAGCAGAGTTTTAGCTATTGCTGAGATTTTAATTGCAAATAATAGACTAAACATAAATTTAACATTTACAGAAAACAATACTGATTTTGGCGCAAAAATAATGGTTGAAAATAAAATTTATGAAGGTTTTGCGGCAAATGGTATTGTAATTTGCGATAATTTCAGCCTTGAAAAAATCTGCATTTTGCTTTATAAAAGTAAAAAATGTGTTGGAATTTCTGGAACTGGTGGTATGTTTTTGCAGTTTTTAAAACTGAGCGGAAATTTTCAAAATCAATCATATAATTTTCAAAATAAGTTAAATTTGACTGATAATAAATCTGACTTTGTTAAAGTTTTAAAGTCAAAAAATGTTTATTCAAAAGATCTTTTTGGTAAGCCGTTATTTAAAACGCAACTAAATTATTTCAATAAGTATAAAGCTAATTTAGTTAAACTATTCTCAACGTGCCCACGTGAGAAAGTTTTAGAATCACTTTTTAACAACTCGAAATGGGTTTATTTTAAATTTAACGGAAGAAACGCCGTTGTTGGAATTGTTTATGAGAATAATAGGCCAAGTTTAATAGGGTTAGGTTATCCTAGTTTTTCATCAACAGAGCCATATAAAATTGACAAGCGTTTAGGAACGCTAAAAAAGTATTCTATAAGCAAAACTTCAACTTTTGGTTATTATGTAACCTTTAGGCGCGCAACAACCGGTAAAAAGGTCATTTAAGCGACATTTTTAGAAAATTTGACGTTTAATGATTGACAATTTTTTGTTTTCATTTTAAACTTATATGTAGTTTATAAAGTAGAGGCAATTATGAAAAAATTTGGAAAATTAATATTGAGCTTTGCAATTTGTTTTTTAACAGCGCTTTCTTTTATTGGTTGCGCGCCAAGGCTTAGTTCAACAAAAGCAACAAGTGAGGGCGTTGAAAGCAATGGCGGAATTATTGCTAAATATGCTGGCTATGTTTATTTTGTTAACGGAACAAAAGAAAATGATGGAACAAACAATAATGGTTCTGTAACGGTTGGTGGAATTTATAAGGCTAAACTAAATGATGATGGTTCAGTTAGCGTTGATAGTGATGGAAAACCAACGGAATGTAGTTTAGTTGTTAATAGTTTAGTTGGGTTTAAATATGGCTCAATTAATATCTTTGGAAACTTCCTTTATTACGTTACTCCTAATAATGGTGAAAACAGCAAGGCAGAAGTTTTGTATAACCAAACTTGCTTTATGAGATATGACCTTGTAACAGGGGCAACTCAAAAACTCTTTACAACAAGCCAAAACAGCTCTAGCGAAACGATTGAATATGCTTATTATAGGCTTAACGGAAACCTTTATTTAATGGTTTACGAAAAGAGCATAACAAAGCTAACTAGTGTTAAAATTGATTCAAATGTAACAACCAAAGTCATTGCTGATAATGCGCAATCAGTTTTGTTTAGCGAGCATTATGGCGATATTCAAGTTGGGGCAAGAAACAGTGTTTGTGAGGCATTTGTTTACTTTACACGTTCTGCACTTTCAACCGGAGCAGTTAGAACGGGTGTTAGAGTTTATAAGGTTTTGCCTGATGGAACAAGAGAATATTTGATAAGCGAAGGTAAATCGGTTTCACTTTTAACAATCAAAGCTGACAAACTTGTTTATAGTTATGACTCAAAGATTTATGCAAGCAAGATAACTGAAGATGAGCAAACCCTTGGCTTTGATTCAACAAGCGTTGTTAGTGATGTTACTTATGATAGCGTTGTTTTCGTTGAAAACGGAGATAATATTGCGCTTGTTTATTATAAAGATAATGCGTTTAGTTATATCGAACTTGTTGATGGTGTTGTTAGCGAGCCTAACACCGCTAAACACAGGCAGCTTTTTGCTTATACTGCAACTAGTGAAATTAAAATGGTAACCGTTTCTGGTGATTACCTTTATTACATTTTCTCAAATGCACTTTACAGAATTAAGATTTTAAACATTGGCGAGAGCGAAATTATAACTCAAGAACAAATCTCAGCAACAACTTGCAATGAAATTAGCGGGAACATGATTCCTGAAATCGTTGATGGTTATGCTTATTTCTTTAACACAACTGATGATGAAACATTTCTTTATAGGGCTAAGATACAGCCAAGAGATGAAAATGGGGCAGTTGCCGAAGTTAAAGCAGCAGTTAAATTTAATTAATTAGAAAAAATAAAACACGCTCGGCTGAGCGTGTTTTTTATTGTGTTTTTATTCATCAAGTAAAATATCATAAAGGGCGCCATAAACTTGGCTGGCTTTTTGTTCCCATTTTTTATAAATGTCTTGCGCTATTTGGCGGTTAGCAACGTTGAGTTTTAATTCAAGTTTTGTTCCAGATGGGTCTAATATTTTAAGTAAAACAGTATATGAGCCATCTTCGTTTCGGCTATAATCT
>JAILMD010000062.1 GCA_024692805.1 bacterium
TAAACAACAAATGGGTTAAAGTTTCAGTTTTTCAAACAAACTTTAACCCATTTGTTGTTTAGGTTGTGGTGACCATGATAAAAAACCTTTGCTGTTTTTGGCTCGCTTTCTTCTTTTGCTAAATATGTTATTTCATAAAAGCTAAAACCCAATAAGTTAAGCAGGGGATTAATATAAAATATTTTGTTATGAATATAAACAAAGCCAATAATAACTAGAATTAAAATTGTTGTTATAAACATTGCCATGTTAGAGATGTCAAAAGATAGTGTAAATAAGATAAAGATTGAGATATAAGCGAAGAAATGTTGATCAGTTATGTTGGTTGTTTTAATAACCTTGATTTGTTCGGTTTTATGGTGGCGCTTGTTTATTGATAAAATAAGGCCAATAGTTCCAAGGGCGATGGCGATAACAAGCAATGTTGTTATAATAATGTTTAAAACATTAAAAGTTCGATTGCCGTTGATTATTTCAACAATCATTTGAATAAAGAGAAGGGCATACATTGGGATAAAAGCACTTAAAAACAATAATAATGACATCATAACTTTATTGTTTGCAAAAATCTTACTTTTATGAAAACTGCAAATTTAATAAAACAAAACAAAAAAAACTGCAAAAATATTGCAGTTTTTAATTATTTAGTATCAAAATTGCTAGATAGTTTGGTGTTTTCGGTGTGTTATGATAAACAAAACACTTTTCTATAATGTGAGGCTTGAAGGCAATTTTATTTCAACAACGCCTTGTTTGGCTTTGCAAAGTGGGCACTCATCAAAGGCTTCAAGCCCGGTTGAAGAATAACCACACGCCGAACAAGTCCATTTGGTTGGCTTATCTTTTTTGTAAAGCGTTTTATTTTTGAGTTCGTTATAAAGATATTCAAAAACTTTTTTATGTTGAACTTCAACTGCTTTAATCTGTTCAAAAAGTGTAACAATATCAGGGAAGTTTTCTTCTTTAGCGACTTTAATAAACTCGGCGTATGCCTTTGCTTCGTTTTCTTCATCTTCAGCGAGAAGCTTAATGTTTTGAACTAAATCCCATTTTTCCTTAAAGGGGAAGCCTGCGTTAATCTCAATGTTTTTAATAAGTTCTCCGCTATCGTTTTGAAGGGCTGTGTAAATCATGCGGGCGTGGTTAAATTCTTGATAGGCGATTTTGTCAATAATGTCGGCTAGTGCCTTTTGCCCGTTATAGCGCGCGCCATATTCAACAAACTCATAACGGGTTCGTGCTTGACATTCGCTTGCATACGCCCTTGCTAAATTTAAATAAGTTTTACTCTTTTTTAATTCCATAATTGATCTCCTTAAAATAAGTCTTGCCAAATTAAAAAAAGTTAAAACAACATATTAAATAATATTAGAATTAATCGTTGGGGTTAGAAAAGTCTGGGATAAAGGTTTCGCTTGCGCTGGTTTCATCTTGAAGAAAAACGTTTGGCATATTTAATTTTTGAGCGTGGGCTATTAGGCGTTTATATTCAAGCGTTTTTGGGCGTTTATTAATTTCAGGATAAGAGCTTGCTTTATGAAGTGGAATATATTGATTTAAAAGCGAAACATAAGTGTTTTTGCCTAAGGTGTTATTAACAAAGTTTAAAATTTCAATTCCGTCATCACTGGCGTTTGGTAAAAGAAGGTGCCTAACGATGATTCCTTTTTTCATAAGGCCGTTTTCAATAATATCGTTTTTAATAAAACTTTTTGCTGAAAGCATGGCAGTTTTACAAATTTCAGGATAATTTTTAGCGTTTGAATATTTAAGCGCATTAGTTTCACTCATATATTTAAAGTCAAACAGGAAGATATCAACAAACCCTTCAAGCGCTAATATTGTTTCGCTTGTTTCGTAACCGCTCGTGTTATAAACGATAGGAATTTTTGGCTTATAAATATTAAGCGCTTCGATTATTCCGCGAACGAAGTGGGTTGGGGTAACAAGGTCAATATTACAAACATTTTTAGTTTCAAGCTCTTTAAAAATTTCTGCTAGTTCTTTTGGGGTTACAGCCCTTCCGATATTAGCGTTAGAAATCTCATAATTTTGGCAATAAACGCATTTAAGGTTGCAGTTTGAAAAGAAGATAGCGCCACAACCATGAGGGGCGTTTTTGCCGCCATTTTCACAGTTGGTTAAATATGGTTCTTCCCAGTTATGAACCATGACTTTTGCTATTCTCATTTCGTTTGTTGCGCCACAATAACCAACGCTAGTTTTTCTGTCAACATTACATTTTCTTGGGCAAGCATTACAGCAAACTGAATTTATTAAATTTTCAGCATATTTATTCATAACTTTAAGTTTAAGGCAAATTAAAAATTTGTCAAACTTATTTAAAAGTAGTGCAATTTTTGGTGGTTAGTGATATAATAGGCAATATGAACAACCTAAACAAAAATGACGAATTAACGGTTACTATTGAAAGCCTAGGAATAAATGGCGAAGGTGTTGCCCACGTTGATGGGCAAGTTATTTTTGTTCCTTTTGCATTGCCAGGCGAAGTTGCCAACATTAGAATAATTAACGCTAAAAGTAAAATTTTAATTGGCAAGGTTATTGAGATTATTAAAAAGAGCGAGTTTAGAGTTAATCCGCCTTGCCCATATTTTACGCAGTGTGGGGGATGCGATCTTCAACACCTTAGTTATGATAAAGCGCTTGAATTTAAGCGCGATCTAGTTGCTGGCAATTTAAAAAACATTGGTAAGGTTGAACTCAAGGTTGATGATTGTTATGGGGCTGAGCCTTACTATTATAGAAACAAGGTGGCCTTTCCTGTTGTTTATGACGGAAAAGCAACAAAAATAGGAATGTTTAGGGAACTTTCACATAAACTCATTGAAACCCAAAACTGCATAATTACGCAAGATTATTGTGAAAAGCTGTTAAAAATAACAAACAATTACTTAAACAAGTTTAAAATCAAAGGTTATAACGAAGAGACCGGCGAGGGAGACGTTCGCCATCTTGTTGCAAGAAATGTTGATGGTCACCTTATTGTTACGCTTGTTGCAACAAAAAAAGACCTTGCTGGGCTTAACGAATATTATAAAGCGCTTAAGGCAGAGTTTAACATTTCGCTTTGGCTCAACATTAACACTGCAAGAAATAATGTTATTTTTGGCAAAGAATTTATTTTCATTGCAGGAGAGAAAGAGATTGACGCTAACATTTGTGGGCTTAAAGTTTCAATAAACCCTGCTAGTTTTATGCAGGTTAATGATAAAATTAGGGATAAAATTTATAGCGAAGTTTTAAGAAATATTAGCAAGGGAAGCGTTGTTATTGATGCGTTTAGTGGCGCTGGTGTTATGACTGGCATATGTTCTCAAGTTGCCCGATATTGCTATGGTTTAGAGATTGTTCCGGAAGCGGTTAAAGATGCTGACAACCTAAAAATTCGCAATAATTTAGCTAATATTACAAATATTTGTGGCGATTGTGCAGAAACTTTACCAAAACTTGCGAGAGAATTAAGCGGAGAAAAAGACTTAATTTTAATATTAGACCCACCACGTAAGGGTGTTGACATAAAAATTATTGGGGCAATTAGTGAACTAAAACCCAAAAAAATAATTTATGTTTCTTGCGACAGCAGCACGCTTTCTCGTGATGTTAAATTGATTTTAGATAATAACGAAGGCTATAAAATTACTAGAGTTTCGCCATTTGATATGTTTCCACAAACTAGGCACGTTGAAACACTTTTAATTTTAGAAAAGGAGAAAAACTAATGAACGAAGCAGAATTATTTAAACTTGCGCAAGAACTTGATGAAGAGGTTAGCCTAACAGATTATTGCCAGCCAGAAAATGAAGACTTTGATAATAGTGAGTTTACTAAAGATATTGAAAGTAAAACAGAAAATCTGCAAAACAAAGAGATATCGGTTAAAAAAGCTGAAGAAAAACATAAAAAAGACGCCCAAAAGAGCGTTGATAAGTTTAAAGACCAATATTTCTCATATTATGATGATATTAAAATTGATTCTCATAAGGTAACTGATTGGTAAGAAAAAACCGCACCTAGTGCGGTTTTTTTATTTTTAAAACTATTTTAAATATGCCTTAATTATTGCTTCTTCGGCTTGTTTTTCTGTTAAGCCAAGCGTCATAAGTTTAACTAATTGTTCGCCAGCAATTTTTCCAATTTGCGCTTCGTGAATTAATTCTGCATTAGAATTTTTAGCGTCAATTTGAGGAATTGAAACAATTCTTGAATTATCGCAAATAAGCCCATCACATTCAACGTGGCCAAAACAAGCATTATTTCCAACAAGGTTAGAGTTGAATTGTTGGTAACTTGAATCCATTGCAACGCTTCTGCTAACGACCTTTGCTGAAGAACCTTTGCCATCAAGATTAATTAAAAATGAGGTTGTTGCTTTTTGTTTTCCGTCAGTTTTAATTTTTTCTTTAACAACGATATGAGCGTTATTAGAAAGGTAGGCGGTTGTTTTTCTTTCAGCAAAGTTAACGCCTTTAATTTGAACGGTTTCCATTTCAAAGGTTGAATTTTCGCCAACGTTTAAAATAGTTGTTGGGCTAAGGTCTTTTGGCGCACCGTTTCCAATTCCAAGGTGTTTTTCAATATAGGTTACTTTGCAGTTTTTACCAATTTTGAAAGCGTGAATTCCGTTATGAGAACTCTTTTTGTCGCTTGCGTTATGAATTCCGCAGCCGGCAACGATAGTAACAACGCTGTTATCACCGATATAAAAATCGTTATAAACAAGGTCATCAATTCCGCCACTAGTAATAATAACAGGGATATGAACGCTCTCGTTAATTGTGTTTGGCTTGATAACAATGTCAATTCCTGGTTTGTCGCCTTTAGGAATAATATCAATGTTTGCTGAACTAGACCTAGCAAGCCCTTGGCCATTTTTTCTAATGTTAAACGCACCCTGGGGAACAGAGTGAAGGTCAGCAATTTGTTTTAGAAGGTCTTTATCAATTTTGGTTAATTCCATTAATCGTTCCTCCTAAGTTTGTTACAATAACTTGGCGCAAGCGTTGATAAAACTTCTTCAGGTTTTCCGGCTTTAGTTATATTGCCATTATCTAAAACAATAACAACATCAGCCTTTTTAAGTAATTTTTCTTGGTGGCTAACGATTATGTTAGTTGCCTTTTTGTTTTTTAGAGAACTGAAAATATCAACAAGGGCGTCAAAACTCCAGATATCAATTCCTGCTTCAGGCTCGTCAAAGATATTAAGAGCAGCGTTTCTTGCTAATGCCGTTGCGATTTCAATTCTTTTAAGCTCACCGCCAGAAAGCTTGTTATCAAGCTCGCGATCAAGATAATCTCTTGCGCAAAGTCCAACAGCGCTAAGGTAATGGCAGGTTTCAGTTAAATTGTTTTCCTTTCCGCTAGCGAGCTCTAGAATATCTTTAACGGTTAGGCCTTTAAACCTAACAGGACTTTGAAATGCAAAACTAAGCCCTAAATTAGCGCGGTCAGTTGGAGATAGGGCAGTTATATTTTTCCCGTTATAGTTGATTTCACCGCTTGTTGGCTTAATTACTCCCATAATAATTTTAGCGAGCGTGCTTTTACCGCTTCCGTTAGGGCCGGTTATAGCGTAAGTTAAGCCATCTTCAAATGTAAAATCAATCTTTTTTAATATTTCAGTTTTAGATTTTTTATCAGAAACTGAATAACTAATATTTTTTAGTTTGAGCATATTGCCTCCAATAAGATTATAAACAAAAACTAAATAAAAATCAATTGTATTGGCTTAAATTAGATATATATATTTTTATTGCTTAAAAAGAATTTCTGTGATATAATCTCATTATTAAGGAGAAAGTTATGAAAATTCACGGGCAAAATCTATTTGACTTTTTAAAGGATAGAGGGCTTATTTATCAATCAACTAATATGAGTGAGGTTGAAAAAATGCTTAACAGCAATAAGCCTTGCACTTTCTATATCGGTTTTGATCCAACTGCAAGTGCTTTGCATATTGGGCATCTTTGTTCTCTTAGAACTTTTAAATATCTTCAAGAAGCCGGCCATAGAGGAATTTTGCTTATTGGTGGTGCAACCGGACATATTGGGGATCCAACAGGCAGAAGAGATATGCGCAAGATGTTAACATCAAATGAAATAGAAGCAAATGTTAAAAAGATTAAAGAGTTAGTTAAACAATTTGTTAAAACTGATGGTGATAATCCTGCTATTATTGTTAACAATAACGATTGGATGAAAAATTTTAGTTATATTGATTTTTTAAGAGATGTTGGAACATATTTTAATGTTAATGTTATGCTTTCAACTGATGCTTGTAAAGAAAGGCTCGCTAGTGGCGGATTAACATTCTTAGAGATGGGATATTCTCTTATTCAGGCTCACGATTTTGAGCAACTATTTAAAGACTATGGCTGCTCTCTTCAAGTTGGCGGAAGTGATCAATGGGCAAATATGGTTGCTGGTTGTGATCTTATTAGAAAAAAATATGCTAAAGATGTTCAAACGCTAACAACTCCACTTTTACTTAACTCAAAAGGCGAGAAAATGGGCAAGTCAACAGGTGGGGCTATTTGGTTAACTGAAGAAAAATTTAGCGTTTACGATTTTTACCAATACTTTATGAACGTTGATGATAGCGACGTTTTAACCCTTCTTAGATGGTTTAGTGATTACAGCAATCAAGAAATTGAAAAAATTATGGCTGGTGATATCAGGCAAGCCAAAAAGATTATGGCGTTTAGCATAACAAAACTTGTTCACGGCGAAGAAAAAGCCAAACTTGCTGAGAAAACTGCTAGCGAAATTTTTAGCGGAAATGGGGCAAGCGAAAATATGCAAACTGAAAATGTTAAAATTAGTGAAAACGCAATAAACATTTGTGATCTTTTAACATTGGTTAAACTTGCGCCAAGCAAGAGCGAAGCCAGAAGGCTCGTTGAGCAGGGCGGAATAAGCGTTGATAAAGTTAAAGTTGTTGATCCTAAGGTCGAAATAAAAGCGAGCGGTGAAGTTATCGTTCAAAAAGGCAAAAAGATATTTGTTAAAGTGGTTTTCGGTAAATAGATAGTCAAAAATAAAAAGTTGCTTAATTTATTTGCGTTTTTTATCTATTTATTGTAAAATATAATTAGCTACACTAGATAGTGGCATAAAAAGGAGCAGAAATTATGAAAATTTCAGACATCAGAGTTCGTATTGTTAAAAACGAAACAAGCAAAATTAAAGGGAGCGTTTCATTAACTATTGATGATAGCATTATCGTTCATGACATCAAAGTTATTGAAAGCAACGAAGGCGGTTATTTCATTGCTATGCCTAGCAGAAAAACTCCTGACGGCTCATTTAAAGATGTTGTTCATCCTGCTAACCAAGAAACTCGTGAAATGATGCAAAAACTCATTCTTGAGGCTTTTGAAGCAGAACTTAACAAAGCTGAATAGTCTTAACATATTTTAATTTTTAATTTAACTAAATCAAAAACAACTAGGTTGTCTAGTTGTTTTTTTGTGTTAAGTGGGTAATAAATTATAATAATTTGACTTTTTGTTAGAAAAATGGTATAATATAAGCGTTATGTTGAGTTATAGAAGTGTAAATTTAAATAACTTTAAAAAATTTATTGACCTTGTTAATAATGTAAATTTTAAAGACAAAAAAGAGTATATGAATGCATTAGAATATGTAACAAGTGCTCTTGATTTTTGCGTTAATAAAAATAATCAGTTAAGCCAGGCCCAAGCCAATGTTGTTGCAACTGTTTTAACAAAGTTAATTGCAACTGATATGAATCTTAACGTTAATGTTGATTTTGACTTAAATCAAACTTCAACAGTTCCTGTTTGTTATTATCCTCAAACTAGAACTGTTTTGTTTTATTATTTCAATAATAGCGTTCAAAGAAATAATGTTTGCGCTGAACTTGTTAAAGCGTTTAATGTTCCTAATATTTCATCAAAAGAGGGTGCTAAATATGAGGCTTATGCTTGGCTTCTTCAATCAATTGGTCATGAATTAAGGCACGCAATTCAAGACGATTATTTAAATAAGAAAATTAAAATAACGATTAATAATGACGAAGATAAATTTGTTTTTGGACAAGTTGTTAACGAATATAGAGCAGTTGTTCATAAGTTTGCTGAAATTTTATATAACAAGCATCACGACGATTTCTTATTTGAAAAGGAAGCAGATTTCTTTGGATATCGCTGTTTCTGTGATAACGCAAATAAATTTATTGAATCACCATATTATATGAGCACTGTTAGAGTTTTTAAACTTTATGGGTTGAACCAAGGCCGACAACTTAAATCGCAATCTTATTCTAGCATTATTGAAAGAGTTTATGTTAATTCATTTAAAGATAGGTTTGATTCAGCTCAAACAAACGCTGAAAAGAAGGCAGTTTTAAATGAGTTTACTAACGAGATGACGGCGGACCTTGATAGAATTTTAAAACAGCCTGAAGTTGATGAATTGTTAAGCCATTATCCTGAATTAAAAAATGTTTTCTCTAATAACGGTGAGGTTAAAGATTTGACTTACTTTATGAGGCAATACAGCAGGAATATGGAAATTTTAGAGCATAGCACTGATAAGGCAAACGCTAGGCAGGTTAAACAAGATTTTGTTAAAAGATTAAATAGATATTTAGCAGGCAATGATGTTGCAAGATATACTTACTCAATGTTCTTAGCTATTAAGAATAATGATGTTAATGCGTTAGATCTAGATGGAATAAGAAAATTTATTTCAAAGTCACACGATAATCAAATTTGCTTGGGTAGTTCTATTGATAAGTTTGTTGATTTAATGTTAAGAGATTATATTTATTCAATTAACATAGACGAACGACAAAGTTTTTATCATGATTATGGCTTGTTTGTTGATGCGGTTTTCAATCAAAAAGGTTTAAGAGATGAAATTGATGAGTCACTTTTTGAAATAAACAAGCATCTTTATAAAGAAAACGTTTTTGGTAAAGAACTTAGAAAATAAAATATGGCTTAGGCCATATTTTTTATTCCAAAAATATTAGGTTAATCATAAAATGAAGTATGAATATTTATGGCAAAAGGATTCACTTTATTGGAATTGGTGGAATCAGTTTAAGTTGTTTAGCAAAGATTAGTTTAAATAGGGGCGCTATTGTTTCAGGCTCTGATATTGCAGTTAATGAAGAAACCAAAACGCTAGAGAGTTTGGGGGTTAAGGTTTTTTATAAGCACGAAGCAAATAATGTTTTAGGGGCAAACATTATTGTTTATTCAAGCGCGATAAGTGAAGACAATATTGAACTTAAAAATGCGCAAGAATTAGGGTTAATCATATTAAAAAGGGCAGAATTTTTGGCTAAAATTGCAAGTGAGTATAAAACAACCATAGCAATTAGCGGAAGCCATGGCAAAACAACAACAACGGCAATGGTTGCGAATCTTCTAATTTCGGCAGGTCTTAATCCAACTGTCCATTTGGGTGGAGAATATAGTAAGATAGGTGGAAACACGTTGATTGGCGGAAATGATTATTTCGTTACTGAGGCTTGCGAATATAAAGACAATTTTTTATATCTAAAACCTCAAATTAGCGTTTGTTTAAACGTTTGCGCTGATCACCTTGACTATTTCAAAAATCTGCAAAATTTAAGATGTTCATTTAAAAAATTCGTAAATTTAAATAAAAATGGCATTGTAATTTGTAATGCTGATGATGAGTTTTTATCAAAACTTCATAGTAATTTAACCTTTTCAACAGAAAATAGGGGCGATATTTGCGCTGTTAATGTTTATGAATATATTGCTGGTAAGTTTGCCTTTGATGTTATTTGTGATGGGGCAACGTTAGGGAGAATAAAACTTAATGTTTATGGCAAGCACAATATCTTTAATGCGCTTGCAACGATTTGCGTTGGAAACGCGCTAAATATTAACTTTAATGTTATAAAAAGAAGTCTAGAAGAATTTAGTGGTGTTGATAGGCGTTTTCAAGAGGTTGGCGAAATTAACGGCGCAAAAATAATTTCAGATTATGCCCATCATCCTGATGAGATCAAATCTAGCATTTTTAGCGCGAAAATGATAGCAAAAAATAAAGTAATTGCAGTTTTTCAACCACATACTTATACCAGAACGCAGAGTTTTATGGGCGAATTTGCTAAAAGTTTGAGCCTTGCAGACAAGGTTGGGGTTTATAAAATATACCCCGCAAGAGAAGAAAAAATCGAAGGTGTGTCAAACATAACACTTTCAAATGAAGTAAACAAAATTAAAAAAATTAGTTCATATTTAAATGACTTTGATGAGTTAATTGCGTTTATTTATAATCATTGTAAAAAGGGAAATGTTGTTTTAATTATGGGCGCAGGAGACTATGTTAACGTTATAAATAAGTTAAAATTTGACCCAAAAGCATAATTTTTGTTATTAAGAAAAAACTATTTATGAGGCGAGATTATGTTGTTTATTCCAAAAAACTATGACATTTCAGAATATATGAGAGAAGGGAGCGTTGATACTTACGTTTTTTGCGCCCCTGAAACCATTTAAAAAAAATCGTAAAACACTTGACAATTATGCGTTTTTAGGCTAAAATTAACGAGCAATTAGATTTGGAGGACGCATTATGAAAGAGAATATTCATCCAGATTATCATAAAGTTACAGTTAAATGTGCGTGTGGTAACGAATTTGAAACTGGCTCAACTAAGAGTGGAGATGTTATTAAAGTTGATATTTGCTCAAATTGTCACCCTTACTTTACAGGGGCTCAAAAGATTGTTGATGCTGGCGGAAGAGTTGATAAATTTAAGAAACGTTACGGCAACAACTAGCTTATAACTGCAGGCTTAGCCTGCTTATTTTCGTGTGGTTTTTTCTACACGAATTTTTTTTAAAATTATGAAATTAAGAGATTTAACCAACTTAATTAAAAAAGATTTTGTTGCTCACGGAATTGATGATGTTAGTGAGGCAGATTTTTTAGTTGCTGTTTGTTTAAATAAAAAAAGAAATGACGTTTATTCTGATGACGATTTAGCAAAAAAACAAGAAAGGTTGGTGCTTAAATGGGCAAGAAAGAGAATAAAAGGAATTCCATTATCTGAAATTTCACATAAACAAAACTTTTATGGAAGAGATTTCTTTGTTAATAAAAATTGCTTAACGCCAAGGCCTGAAACTGAAGAACTTGTTTTGCTTGTTAGCAAAAATGATAGTAGTAAAAGTGTTTTAGATTTATGTTCGGGAAGTGGGGCGATAGCAATAACGCTTAACCTTGAATTTGGATTTAATTGTTTTGCTAGTGACGTTAGCGCGAAAGCCTTAAAAGTTGCTAAGTTTAATGCAAAAAAGCTTGGTTCAAATGTTAAGTTTGTTAAGTCTAACTTATTTGAGAAAATAAACCAAAAATTTGACATTATTGTTTCAAATCCGCCTTATGTAACCAATGAGGAATATAAAGTTCTTGACAGAACTGTTAAAAACTATGACCCTAAAATTAGTTTACTTGCGGGCGAAAATGGGCTATATTTTTATAGGAAGATAATTTTAGATGCGCCTAAATATTTAAATAAGGGCGGAAAGATTTATTTTGAAATTGGTGAAAGTCAGGCTAGCGCCATTTCAAGTTTATTAGAGCGTGATTTTGAAGAAATTAATGTGATTAAAGATTTGGAGGGCAAAGATAGGATGATTTGCGCCAAATTAAAGGAGAATTTATGATAGAAAAATTAAAGGCACTAAAAGTTAAGTTTTTAGAATTAACAGAAAAAACTAGTGACCCTGAAGTTTTAAAAGATCAAGAAACTTGGCAAAAATATTGTAAAGAAAGGGCAGAGCTTGAGCCCATTGTTGAGAAGTTTGATGAATATACTAAATGTGAGAAAGATTTGGCCGAGTCAGAAGAAATGCAAAAAATTGAAACTGACCCTGAAATGCTTGCCTTACTTGAAGAAGTTTGGCAAACAAGCAAAAAACGTCTTGGCGAAATTGAACACGAGCTTAAGGTTTTATTATTGCCTAAAGATGAAGATGACGATAAAAACGTTATTATTGAGATAAGGGGCGGTGCTGGTGGTGATGAAGCAGCACTTTTTGCAGCAGAACTAAAAAGAATGTATGGACTTTATGCTGATTCTCATAGGTTTACTATTGAAGAGCTTGATGGAAACTATACTGAAGGTGGCGGAGTTAAGGAAGCGTCATTTATGGTTAAAGGAAAGGGAGCCTTTTCAAAATTTAAGTTTGAAAGTGGAGTTCACAGGGTTCAAAGAGTTCCCGAAACTGAAAGCCAGGGCAGAGTTCACACTTCAACTGCAACCGTTGCTGTTTTACCAGAAGCAACAAACGTTAACATTGAAATAAACGAAAAAGACCTTGAAATTGTCACATATAGAAGTGGTGGCGCTGGCGGACAGCACGTTAATAAAACAGAAAGCGCAATAAGAATAACTCATAAACCAACAGGAATAATTGTTGCTTGCCAAGATGAAAGAAGCCAAGTTAAAAATAAAGAAAAAGCGTTAAACTGGCTTAAAGCAAAACTTTATGATTATTACCAAGGTCAAGCAGATGCTGAATATGCCGAAAAGCGTAAAACACAGGTTGGAACGGGTGATAGAAGCGAAAAGATTAGAACTTATAACTTCCCACAAAACCGCGTAACTGACCACAGAATTAACTTAACTCTTTATAACCTAACTAACTTTATGAACGGAGATCTTGACGAGATGGTTCAGGCGCTTCAGGTGGCGGATCAACAGGCTAGGTTAGCCAAACTAGATTAAAAACTTTTAAATTTGGCGACCTTAACCAAAATTAAAAAAGCACGAACCGAACGCGAGTACAATGAGTACACTTATTCGGTATCGCGCTTTTTATTTTGCTCCATCTCATCCAAATTTAAAAGTTTTAAGAGTTATTTTTTATTTAATTCTATTGTTAAAAGTTAAAAAATTGGTATAATTAAATTGATGAAAAACGTAAATATTGAAAAACTTCAAAATAAAGTCAAAAGTTTGCCACTAACTAGTGGTGTTTATTTGATGAAAAATGAAAATGGCGGAATTATTTACGTTGGTAAGGCAAAGCGCCTAAGAAACAGGGTTAAAAGTTATTTTGATAACAGCCCCAAAAACATTAAAACTCAAATTATGGCTAGCCAGGTTTATGATTTTGATTATATTTTAACCGATAGCGAACTTGATGCCTTTAACCTTGAAAATACGCTGATTAAAAAATATAAACCAAAATATAATATCTTGCTTAAAGATGACAAGAGTTTTCCTTATATTTATATCAACAGGGAGGAAAAGTTTCCACGTGTTCAAGTTGTTCGTCGTCCTAAAATTAGCAAAGGGCTTTTTGGGCCTTTTGTTACCGGAATGAACGTTTATGATATTCTTGATTGCATAAAAAGTGCATTTAAAATAAGAAGGTGTAACTCAGATTTTTCAAGGGTTAAAAAGACGAGAGCTTGCCTTCACGGCGAACTTGGCGAATGCTCAAAGCCTTGTGTTAATGCTGTTAGCGAAAGTGAATATAACACGATAATTGATGACGTTTGCGACTTTTTAAACGGAAACACTAAAAAGATAAGAACGCTTTTAACTGAGAAAATGCAACAATTTAGCGACACTGAGCAGTTTGAAAAAGCCATTGAAATTAGGCGCGAACTCAGCGTTATTGACCTTCTAGATAAAGAAATCTTAACTGATTTAATTGGAACAAAGGCTATTGATGTTTTCGCGCTTAGCCAAACTGATGAGCTCTCAGACTTTAATGTTATGATGATAAGAAATGGAAAAAACGTTGGGCAAATTAATTTTCCAAGCACTATAACTTTTGATGACGTTAGTGAAGCGCTAACTTCGTTTATTGGAAGGTTTTATGCTAGTGCGGGGGCGCTTCCAAAAGAAATAGTTTGCGCCGAAATTTCTAGAGAACAGGCTGATTTAATTGAAAAATTATTTGAACAAAACTTTGGCGTTAATGTTAAAGTTACAATTCCATCAAAGGCAACAAAACTTCACCTTTGTGAGAATGCAAAGCGAAATGCTAGCGAATATGTTTTGCATTCTCAAGACAGAATTGCGCGCCATAACAAGTTAACTAGGGAAGCCGAAATTGAACTTGCGAAAATCTTAAAAATTGGTAACGTTTCAAGAATTGAAGGCTATGATATTTCAAACATAAGCGGGAAAGATAGCGTTGCTAGTATGGTTGTTTTTGTTGATGGCGAACCTGCTAAAAGCGAATATAGAAAGTTTAAAATTAAAACGGTTGAGGGGGCTGATGATTATGCAAGCCTTGCTGAAACGCTATCAAGAAGGCTAACTCGCCTTAAAAACGGCGAGAAAAATTGGGCAGTTGCGCCAGACGTAATACTTATTGATGGTGGCCTTGGCCAACTTCACGCAGTTAGCAAAGTTTTAGATGAGTTTAATCTAAACATAAGCGTTATAAGCCTTGCTAAAAAAGACGAAGAAGTTTTTGTTACTGGGTCAAATATTCCGCTTGCGCTTCCAAGAGATAATGTTGCGCTTAAACTATTACAAAGGGTTAGAGATGAATCACATAGGTTTGCCGTTTTATATCACAGGCTTGCTCGAAGCAAAAACTATAAGAGTATGCTTAGTGAAATTGAGGGGATTGGTAAACTTAGGCAAAACAATCTTTATAAAGAGTTTAAAACTGCTGAAGCCATAATGAACGCTAGCGTTGGTGAGTTAGCGAGAGTTGAGGGAATTGGCGAAAAAACGGCAGAGATTATTTATAAATCACTTCATAAAGATTAAGTTATTTATTTGACAATAAATTTTAAGAATAATATAATTAAAGATGAACATGGAAAAACAAAATTTACTTAGGTTAAGGTATTTTATTATTGCTTGCGTTTTAGCAATAACTTTTGTTGCCGGAAGTTTAGTGTTTTTAAAATATGGTGAAACAGAAGTTGCTAATGCTGAAAGCTATTATAAAAGTGGCGAAAATTTAACCGCAATAACAACAACCGGTAACGGAACTAACGTTCCTGACAATGGAGTTTTCACGATTAAATTTACTGGGCAATATACTGTTCCTGCTTTTACTAACGGCGGAAGCGACCCAGCAACTGTTAAATATAACCTTGCGCTTTGCGGAGATAGTGAGGGAACAACTAGCAAAGTTTATCCTCAAAACACTTATATTAGGCTTATCGATTTTTCATCAGGTAACTATGACGATTATATTTATTTAAGAACGGTTGCTAACGATGAAACAAGCGTTATCAGCCTTTCAACTTTTGCTCATGGAAGTTATACTTTTAGAGATGGTTATGCCTTAACAGTTGGTGCAACTGAAACTGAAAGTTTCCAATTTATTATTGATCTTTCTCAAACAGAGTTTACAATCAGCAATGATTATTATTTCATTTTAAACAGAGTTGTAACAACTGACAGTGCTGTAACAACAACAAAAATTGGTTCAGTTAAAGTTAGTTTTGTTCACGTTACAACAACGTTTGCGCTTTCTAGCAGCTTTACCGGGAATTTTTATACATCTTCAAACAATGCCTTTGATTTAACCATAACCCCAACTTTAACTAACGCAGCAAGTGATCTTATGTTTAGCCAATATGGCCGTGGAGTTAAGGTTGAAATTGTTAATAATACTATTCCAGCGCTAACTAGCATTACTGCTATTTATAACAATGAAACTTATGGTAATGATTGGTCAAATGTTAAACCTGTTTTGTTTAGCACTGATCAAGTCAGTCACGTAACGATTAAAATGAATATTCCAACAGGCGTTATGGCTAATGGAAGTTATACCTTTAGGTTTACGCTTTATGATGAATATAACAGGACGCTTGCAACAGCAACAACAAGCGCAATAACTTTGGTTAATACTGATTTTACTATTAACCCTAAGTCTTACATTAGAGAAAGTGGAGTTTATGAACAAAACTTTGTTTATAAGAAGGGCACTTCAACTAATATTGCCTTTGATATAACTAGCACGCTTCCTAATGACACAACGTTTACAACTCAAATTCAAAAGCGTGATTATAACCTTGATTATAACAATGTTACAATCTCAGGAATAACTCAAAACTATTCTTATTCAAGCCTTAACACAACTTCTCCGTTAACAAGGGCGATGGTGTTTAACTTTAGCAACGTTAGCGAAATAACGGAAGGCGTTTATAGGTTAAAGATTGATGTTGTTAACGCCAACGGCGAAACGGCCTATACGGCTTACTCTTACTTCGTTGTTATTGAGTAAAAACTTAACCTGCTGAATAGCAGGTTTTTTTATTGCATAAATTTTACTATGAGAAAAAACGTGGTAAAAGCCATTGTTGTTTTTTTGCTCTGCGGAGTTGTTGTTTTTGTTTCAGGGGTTATTTTTAAGATGAAGAAACCGGCTGAAAGTAGCAAGAGCGATTTTTTTGCGCCCCAAATTTCAAACGAACAAAAAATCTTAGAACTTTGGTATGTTGAAACATTTGAGGGTGGGGCTTCGTCACGAAGTGCTTGGCTTAATAATGTTGCGGTTGAGTTTGAAAAAGAAAATAGCGGGCAGTTTGTTTTAGTTAAATCGATAACTGAAAGCGAGTTAGCAATTCACTTAGCAAATGGCGAGTTTTGTGACCTTATCTGTTTTGGCTCAGGAATAAGCGAAAACCTAGAAAACAGCTTATATTCGTTAACCCCTGAAGACTATAAAATATCACAAACAAATCTTAAAAACAGTGCTATAAAAAACGGCAATCTTTTGGCGGTTCCCATTATGTTTAATGGCTATGCACTTATTTCAACTGAACTTGAAAATTTAAGCGAAAATCTTTTTACAAGTGGCGAAATAATCGAACAAAGGCGAGGCAATAAGAAGATTTATTCGTGCATTTATGGTGGTAAAAATAGAGTTGGTGCGCAAAACGTAATTAACCTAAAAAGCGCTGAAAGTGAGATGAGTATTTATCCAGAAAGTTATAAACTTTCAACTTTTGAAGCCTATTCAAATTTTAATAACGGCAAGGCTAAGATTTTAATAGGAACACTTCGTGACGTTTTTAGAATGCAAAACAAATTAGATTTAGGCGTTATAGATAAGTTAACAATAGAGCCACTTTCTTCGTTTACAGACTTAGTTTGTTATCTTTCAATAGGTAAAACCATAAGCGAAGATAAATTAAGCGTTGCTGAAAGTTTTTTAAAGTTTGTTTTAAGCGATAAAATTCAAACTAGCCTTAATTTAGTAGGGCAGTTTTCGCCGTGTAAAGATATCTTTAATGATGGAATTTTAGATCAACTTGAAAATGTTTATTCTAATGCGAAATGCCCAAATCTATTTTGATTTTATGGTTTTAAAAGATTGAAAAATTTTTAAAAATGGAGTAAACTAAAATGTGTAAGAAAAAGTTTTTAAACTTCTTACCAAAATCTCGGCTTCTTGAAAATGTTAGCCTAAAAAACTTCACAACTTTTAGAATTGGTGGGGTTAGTAAATGGCTGGCTTTTCCTAAAAGTTTTAACGAAGTTAAACGAATTATAAACCATTGCAAAAAGTTTAACGTTAGTTATTTTTGTTTAGGCGAAGGCAGTAACACTCTTTTTTGTGATGGCGGGTTTGATGGCGTTGTAATTTCGCTTAAAAAACTTAACAAAATCAAGAGAAAGGGCAATATTATTTCGGCTTATGCTGGGCTAACAATTAGCGAGGTTATTTCATTTGCTAAAACAAACTCTCTTTCAGGGCTTGAATGGGCAACGGGAATTCCTGCTAGCGTTGGCGGAGCGGTTGTTAATAATGCTGGTTGTTTTGGATATGACATTTCACAATCAGTTAACCGCGTTTATGCGCTAAAAGATGGCAAGATTGTTAGGTTTTGGGCAAATCAATGTGACTTTTCTTACCGCCACTCAATATTTTCTAACAGTTTAATTGTTTTAAAAGTTGAATTTAAGTTAAACAAAGAAAGCAAGGAATTTATTGAGAAAAAAATTAAAGAGTTTATAACAAAACGAATTAATCTTCAGCCTCGTGGGTTTAGCGCTGGAAGCGTTTATAAAAAAGTTGGCTCAGTTAGCGCCGGTAAAATTATTGATGAATTAGGGCTAAAAGGAACAAGGGTTGGTGACGCTATAGTTAGCCCGAAACACGCTAACTTTATAATTAATCTTGGTAATGCAACATCAGCTGACGTTTTAAGACTAATGCAAATTATTGAAGATAAGGTTAAAACTGAAAGAAAAATTGTTTTAACTAGGGAAATAATAATCATAGGAGAAAGTAATGAAAATAACAGGGGATTATCACAGCCATAGTAAGTTTAGTAAATTTAACCATGGTAAAAACACGATTGGTGAAATGGCTGAGGCCGCAAAAACAAATGGACTTAAAGCGCTTGCCATAACTGACCATGGCCCAAAACATATTCTTTATGGAATTTTAAGAAAAAACATAGAGAAGGCTAGAAATGAAGTTGATGAATTCAACAAAAATAATAAAGATGATTTTAAACTTTATTTTGGCGTTGAGGCTAACATTATTGGCAAAGATGGGAAGATTGATTTAACAGAAAAAGAAATCGAAAAACTAGATATCTTAGTTGTTGGTTTTCATAGGTTTGCATTAACTAATTTTACTAGTTTATTAAGGCTAAACAGCAATAACAAAAAATTAATCAAAAAGCAAACTGACGCTTATATTAAAATGGTTGAAAAATATCCGGTTGATATTATTAGCCACCCTAACGAATATATAAAACTTGACCTTAAAAGGCTTGCTAGGGTTTGCGCTAAACATGACACGCTTATTGAGTTAAACCCAAGGCATTTTAAGTTTACTCAAAAAGATATTGCTGATATGCTTAAAACTGACGTTCAGTTTATAATCAATAGTGACGCTCACTCAACTATGAGAGTTGGCGATGTTGATTATTGTTATGAAATGGTTAAGAAATTTGGAATTCCAAAATATAAAATTGTTAACCTAGATAAAACCTATATTCCTAAGAAATTTAGAAACGAAGGATAATTAATGATATTTTCAAAAGTTGCAAAAGATGAAATATTAAGTGTTGAGCGTTCTATGGACGCTTTGTTTGCATTGCTTTCAGGGGAAATTCTTTCTGCTGGAAGTTTGGTTATTAACAAAAAACAAATAACTTTTGAAATGAATAGTGAAAATGAAAACTTTCTAAACTGTGTTAAAGCTCAAATTTGCCGTTGTTTTAGGGCAAGTGAATATGATGTTGATGTTAGTTTAGTTAGCAAAAATAAATATTCTTTAAAGTTAAGCCAAGAACTTGGGCCAAAGATCTTAGATGAACTTAATATCGTTAGGGTTGACCCTAAAGGTAATTTCTTAATTAACAGAATTCCAACCGGCGAAATATTGCAAGATGAAGAATGTTTAAAATCTTATCTTGCCGGTGCTTTTGTTGGTTCTGGGTCAGTCAGCACTCCTAAAAAAGATGGTGGCGGATATCATATGGAATGGGTTTGCCAAACCGAAGAAAAGGCTGATTTCATTTGTGATAGCCTAGCTGAGTTTAACATTATTTCAAAAAAGGTTGAAAGAAACGGAACAAGTATTGCCTATATTAAGGGTAGTGATGATATTTGTCAGGCGTTAGCGCTTATGGGCGCAACAAAGGCTATGCTCAAAATTGAGTCAAGTTTAGTTGAAAGGGCAGTTAGGAACAACATTAATCGCCAATCAAACTGCCAAAGCGCAAACCTTGATAAAACGCTTGTTGCAAGCGCAAAAGAAATTAAGGCAATTCAAACAATTGAAGAAACTATTGGGCTTAATTCATTAAGAGAATCACTTAGAGATGTTGCCATAATTAGAAAAGAAAATCCACAAGCATCATTAGCTGAAATTTCTAATATGCTTGGCAATAAAATAACAAGGGCTGCGATAAGTCTAAAATTAAAGCAAATCATTAAGATTGCTGAAACACTAGGAGGAGATAATGGAGAATAATTTTGTTCATCTTCATGTTCATACTGAATATAGCCTTCTTGATGGTTTTGCTAGAATTAATCAATTAGTTAAAAAGGTTAAAGAAATGGGGATGACCGCTGTTGCTATGACTGATCATGGCAATATGTATGGAACAATTCCATTTTACGATAAATGTCATAAAGAAGGAATTAAACCAATAATTGGTTGTGAGTTTTATGTTGCTGATGATTTAACTGTTAAACAAGGCAGGCAGAAAGATGAGCATCTTATTTTGCTTGCAAAAGATGAAACAGGTTTTGCTAATTTAAGTAAACTTAACACTATTGGCTTTACTGAGGGTTATTATTATGGCCACGCAAGAATTGACTATAAAACGCTAGCCGAGCACCACGAAGGTTTAATCTGCACAACTGCTTGCATAGCAGGAACTGTTCCGCAATGTATAATTCATGATGATATGGCGGGGGCTGTTAAACAACTCCTTTGGTTTAAAGAATTGTTTGGCGATGATTTTTATATTGAGCTTCAAAACCATGGGCTTGCTGACGAATTAAAGGTTATGCCTGTTTTAAGAGAACTTGCTAAACAATATAACATTAAAACTATTGCAACTAATGACGTTCATTACATTAACAAAGATGATGCTGAAGCGCAAGACGTTTTGGTTTGTGTTCAAACAGGTAAGACTCTTGATGACCCTAACAGGTTTACAATGAGAACCTGTGACGAATATTATCTTAAAAACTATGATGAAATGATAAAAGCGCTTCCTAATGATGCAGAAGCGTTGGCTAATACTCTTGAAATTGCTGAAAAATGTAACTTTGAATTTGCTAACCTTGATAAAAACAGATATATGTTCCCAGATTATCATGCGCCTGATGGCAAAGATAATATGGCGTTCTTTGAAGAGCTTTTACACGCAGGGTTAATAAGGCGTTATGGCGAAATAACTCCTGAAATTGAAGAAAGGGTTAATCGCGAGAAAGATATGATTGTTGGGAAAGGTTTTGTTAACTATTTCTTAACTGTTCGCGATTATATTAATGCAGCAAGAGAAATGGGAATAAGCGTTGGCCCAGGGCGTGGCTCAGGCGCTGGAAGTGTTGTCGCTTTTGCTCTAGGAATAACTAGTGTTAACCCGCTCAAATATGATTTGTTATTTGAAAGATTTTTGCATAACGAACGTGTTAGTGCGCCAGACTTTGATATTGACTTTGCAGCGGAACGCCGTGAAGAAGTTGTTGAATATGTTAGAAAAAAATATGGTTATGACCATGTTGCTAACATAATAACTTTTGGAACGATGAAGGCAAAGAACGCAATTAAAGACGTTGCGCGCGTTTTAGGAATGCCTTATAGCCAAGGTGACAGAATAACAAAACTTATTCCAAACGGAATTCCTTCCCCTGAAGTTATCAAAAAGGTTTTTGGGCTTTATCAAGCCAAAGAAGGCGATAAAGACTTTGGCGTTGATTATAGCGTTCCTGAGCTTGTTGAGATGTATTCAGATTCTCAAATTAAAAGGCTTGTTGACATTGCTGCTAAGGTTGAAGATTGCCCAAGGCAAACAGGTGTTCATGCTTGTGGCGTTATAATTAGCCCCCATAAACTAGGTGATATTATTCCTTTATCACGAAATGGTGACGTTATAACAACTCAATTTGTTGGAACAGATATGGAGCGCCTTGGTCATATGAAGATGGACTTTTTAGGCCTTCAAAACTTAACAGATATTTCAGGCGCTATTGATATGATAAAAGAGAACCATGGGGTTGAAATTAACTTCGATAAGATGGAATATAACGACCCTGAAGTTTTCAAATTAATTTCAACGGGAAACACCAAGGCAATATTCCAACTTGAAAGTCCTGGTTTTCAAAAGTTCTTAAGAGAGTTAAAACCAACCTGCCTAGAAGACATCATAGCCGGAATCAGTCTTTACAGGCCTGGTCCAATGGATATTATCCCTAGGTATGTTCATAATAAGCACCACCCTGAAGATGTAACTTACGCTCATCCAATTCTAGAGCATATTGAAGACGTAACTTATGGCTGTATTGTTTATCAAGAGCAAGTTATGAGAATTGTTCAAGATATGGCCGGCTACACGCTTGGTCAAGCCGATAACGTTAGGCGTATGATGGGTAAGAAAAAAGTTGACGCGATGGCGGCCGAGCAAGAAGTCTTTATTCACGGACGTGGCGAAATTGTTGATCACGGCAAGGTTAGCCCTCCAATTGACGGCTGTATTAAAAGGGGAATTCCTGAAGATATAGCAAGGCAAGTTTGGCAAGAAATGGCCAACTTCGCTAAATATGCGTTTAATAAGTCACATTCAGCTGCTTATGCTTATGTTGCTTATCAAACGGCATATCTTAAAAACTATTACGAACCAGAGTTTTTAACCTCAGTTTTAAATAACAGAATTACTAAAATTGATGAAATAACTAACTATATTTCTCATTGCCGTGAAGAAAAAATTGAAATTCTTCCGCCAGACATTAATGAGAGCGGGGCATATTTTGTTTGTAAGGGAAGAACTATAAGATATGGGCTTAGCGCGCTTAAAGGAAATGGTGAAGGTGTTTGTAAGGCTATTGTTGAAGAACGTGAAAGAAATGGTAAATTTAAAGATTTAACTGACTTTTTAAAACGAACTTTAACTCTTGGCGTTAACAAACGTGTTATTGAAGGTTTAATCTTTAGCGGAGCATTTGATTGCTTTGGCAAAAAGAGAAGCCAACTCGCAGGCGTTTATGAAAGCGCTGTAGCACTTGCTGAAAAAGAAATAAAGAGCAGATCATTAGGGCAATTTAGCATTTTTGATTCTATCGAAAATTCAGACGAGGGAAGCATAGTTTACGCTGATATAAGCGAATATCCAAAACAGGTTTTATTAAAAAAAGAGAAAGAAGTGTTAGGGCTTTATGTTTCAGGTCATCCGCTTGATGATTATGCTGATATTATGAAGACGTTTACCTTTAATTCTAGCATGATAACGCTTTCAAGTGGCGACGAAGTTATGAACGAAGACGGCGATTCTGAGGTTGAGGTTTTAAATGATACCGGCCTTGAAGACGGAACGAGCGTAACTTTCGGCGGGATGATTAGCGAGTTTAAGAAAAGATATACTAAAAAAGATAATAAAACTATGGCTCAACTTAGGGTTGAAGATAATTATGGCTCATGTGAAGTTATGGTTTTCCCTAAGGCTTATGAAAAATATAAAAACGAACTTGCTGAAGACGTTATGTTAACTATTTATGGCAAGGTTTCAATCAAGCCTGGTGAAAGGCCAACAATAATTGGTGAAAGGCTTGAATTTTGGGAGAAGCCAAATAATAGTGAAAACCTTAACGAAAAAAAGGAAGAGGTTAAAAAGAGCCAAGTTCTTTACCTTCAATATAATGTTTTAGACCCTAAGATTCACGCAAAGGTTATGAGCGCAACAATTTCAAAATCTGGCTCTGTTCCTGTTATTGTTCAATGGGAAAAGAAACTTTATAACAATGGTCTTAGCGTTATGATAAGTGATGAACTTATGAAAGATCTTGAAGATCTTTTGGGGGAAGAAAACGTTAAACTTGTAACGAGATATTAATAAAAAAGAACCTAGTTTTAGGTTCTTTTTTTGTTAGTTATTTGAGCCGGTTTTCTTAGCAACTATGGTTTCTATGCCTGCTATTATGAAATACATAATACTAGCTAAAACGCAAAGGATAACAACGCCCGCCATAACGAGATTAAGATTAAAAACCTGCCCGCCATAAACGATTAAATAGCCAAGACCAGCTGAACTGTTAAGATATTCTCCCATAATAACTCCAACCCAAGCCAGCCCAACATTAATTTTTAAAACAGAAATAATGTTAGCAAGGTTACTAGGCATAATTAGTTTAAAAAGAATTTGAGTTGGGTTAGCGCCAAGCGTTTTCATAAGTTTTATTTGTTCAACGTTTGTGTTAACAAAGCCATTTAAAATGCTTATTGTTGTTACAACAATGCAGATTAAAACTCCCATTGTTATAATGGCCTTGCTTCCGGCTCCAACCCAAACAATAATTAATGGGCCAAGCGCAACTTTAGGAAGCGAGTTTAAAACAATAAGGTAAGGCTCAATAATTTTTCTAACCGGGGGAATAACATATAAAATTACTGCTATAACAAACCCGGCTAGTGAACTAATAAAAAAGGCAATAAGCGTTTCTTTAAGCGTTACCCAAGAGTGATAAAACAAATTTCCGTCTTTGGCAATTCTAGCAATTTCTTTAAAAATTCGCGAAGGGCTGCTCGTTATAAATGGGTCAACAATTCCAGCGTTCGCAACAATTTCCCAAATCAAAAAAATGCAAAATAGCAATAAAATTCGACAAAAATGCGTAAAAAATACATTAAAACGCTGTTTTTGCAAAAAATGCAAATGTTCTTTTGAATAATTTTTCACGCTAGTTCCTCCCAAATCTCATCAAAATAAGTGTTAAAGTTAGCTTGTTTTCTTCTTTCAAATGGGGTAAGGTTTGAATCAAAATTTGTTGTTACAATTTTTTTAATAGTTCCTGGGCGCTTTGAAAGAATAAAAATTTTATCGCTCATTGCAACGGCTTCGCCAATGTCGTGAGTTACTAAAATTGCTGTTTTATGTTCATCGCGAATTATCTTATAAACGTCATCTTGAACGATTAATCTTGTTTGATAATCAAGAGCGCTAAACGGCTCATCAAGAAGCAAAATTTCGGGCTTTGTTGCAAGCGTTCTGATTAAGGCAACTCGTTGGCGCATTCCACCAGAAAGATTGCTGGGGTGGTGATTAGTAAAATCGCCTAAACCATATTTTGCTAATAGGTTTTTAGCGTAGCTGACATTTTCTTTAGTTGCTTTTTTCTGAACAACAAGGCCAAGTTTAACGTTAGAAAGAATGTTAAGCCATTCAAAAAGATTATCTCTTTGAAACATATATCCAATTTTTGAGTTGGGCTTAGAAACAACTTGGCCATCTAAAATAACGCTTCCGCTTGAAGTTTTTATAAGCCCACTAATTATGTTTAAAATTGTGCTTTTTCCGCAACCGCTTGGCCCAACAATGCTAACAAATTCGCCATCATTAACGCTTAAAGACAAGTTTTTAAGCGCCTGGGTTTCGCCTAACTTTGAGTGGTAAATTAAACTAATATTATCTAGTTTTAGCATCTGTTTTCTCCTAGGTTTAAATTTTTAAAGCAAATGAATTGTCAACAACATCAGTCATCTTAACATTAGCACTAGAATCAAGAGTGTTGGCATTTTTTAAAACCTCCAAAAGTTTGTTAAAACTAGCCTCAGTCATTGCACTTGAAGCCATCCAAGCATCAATAGCTTTATAACTTGTAACGGCGTAAGAAAGCGACTCAATTGATGAAGTTTCAAATGATGGTTGAAGCGCTCTTGCAACTGTTTCGCTATCGTTAGTCATGATGAAATTATATGCCTTTTTGATTGCCCTTAAAAAGCCTTCAATTTTGTCAGGATGATTCTTCATAAAGCTTGAAGTTGCCATAAAGCAAGTGTAAGGGATTTCGCCTGAATAAGCACCAACTGACCCAACGATATATCCTAAGCCTTGGTTTTGATATTCTGTTGCCGTTGGTTCAAACATTGTGCAGAAATCACCGCTTCCGCCCTGGAAGGTTGGAACCATTGCGCCAAAAGATGTATCAAGGTCAAGAGTTATGTTATTGCCATTAGTTAGCCCAATTGAGTTAACGATATATTCAAAGGTCATAGCAGGCATTCCGCCACGCCTTCCTGCAATAACAGTTTTGCCAGTTAAATCGGTTTGCCAATTAAAGTTTTCTATTGGCGTTCTTGAAACAAGGAATGAGCCATCTCGTTTGGTTAATTGGCCAAAAATGATAGGGTGGTTTGTTGAGCCATTTGCTCTAACATAAACAACGGTTTCAGGGCCGAGCAACGCTATGTCAGCATTTCCTGAAAGCAGGCTTGACATACAAACATCGCTGCCTTGGCCGCTTGTTAATTCTATTTTTATGCCTTCTTCTTCCATATAGCCTTGGTTAATTGCAACATAAAGCGGAGCATAGAAAACGCTGTGAGTAACTTCGCTCATTCTAATGATGTCGCTATTTTTGCAACCAACGAAAGTAACAGAGAAAAAGAGCATTATTGATAAGCAAATTATTAAAAATCTTTTCAAAATTTTCCCTCCTTATTAAAAATTGCTCAATGCATTTTATGAAAGTTTTTGATAAAGGTTGAAAAGTGTTAAGTTTTGTATTGATATTTTTTATTTTTTGTTTATAATGATAATATAGCTAATTCGGAGGAATATAGGTGAAATTAGTTATCAATATTATTGCTTTGGTTGTTTTAATTGTTGGTTTTGTTTTAGCTGTTTTTGCAAAGTATATTATAACTGACAACAAAAACAAGGGCGAATTAACAAGAAAACAAGTTAAGCTTAGCTTAATTGGATATATAATTTGCGGGTTTGCCGCTTTGATATTTTTAATTGGGAGTTTTTTTTAAGGAGAATTTATGGAAAAGAATTTTGAGCCAAAGAAAGAAGCTGAAATTTATAAAAGATGGGTTGATAATGGGCTCTTTAAGCCAAAAAGCGATAAGGGAATAAAAACCGGCGAAAGTTTTTCAATTATTATGCCTCCGCCAAACATTACCGGCCAACTTCATATTGGTCATGCCCTTAATAACACTATGCAAGACGTTTTAACAAGATATAACAGAATGCAGGGCAAGAATTGTTTATGGGTTCCTGGAACTGACCATGCTTCAATTGCAACGGAAGTTAAAATTATTGAAGCGCTTAAAAAAGAAGGCTTAACTAAAGAAAAACTTGGCAGAGATGAATTTTTAAAACGCGCTTGGGCATGGAACGATAAATTCGGCGGAAGAATTAAAACCCAACTTAAAAGTCTTGGTTGCAGTTGCGATTGGGATAGGTGCGCCTTTACTATGGACGAGCCTAGGCAAAAAGCCGTTTTAAAAGTTTTTAAACAACTTTATGATGAAGGCTTAATTTATAGGGGTAATAAGATTATTAACTGGTGCCCTTGTTGTAAAACAGCGCTTAGTGATGCTGAAGTTGACCATGTTGACGAAAGCGGTTTCCTTTGGCATATTAGATATCCTTATGCCGACGGAAATGGTTATCTTGTTGTTGCAACAACACGCCCTGAAACCTTGTTTGGTGACGTTTGTGTTGCTGTTAACCCGGAAGACAAACGTTATGCTGATAAAATTGGCAAAATGGTAATTCTTCCAACAGTAAATAAAGAAATTCCTGTTGTTAGTGATAGTTATGTTGAAAAAGACTTTGGAACGGGCGCCGTTAAGATAACGCCTGCTCATGACCCTAATGACTATGAGGTTGGTAAAAGGCATAACCTTAGCCCAATTTGCGTTATGAACGATGATGGAACAATGAACGAACTTGCTGGGGTTTATAACGGGCTAACAAGAGAAGATTGCCGAAAGAAACTTATTGAAGACTTAAAGAAGGCTAACCTTATTGAAAAGATTGAGCCATATACTATTTCAAAGGGCCATTGTTATAGGTGCCATACCGTTGTTGAGCCAATGATAAGCAAACAATGGTTTATGGATATGAACGAAATGGCGAAAGTTGCTTTAAAAGCCGTTGATTCTGGCGAGTTAAAAATCATTCCTAACAGGGTTGAAAAGATTTATAGAAACTGGCTAATCAACATTAAAGATTGGTGCATTTCAAGGCAACTTTGGTGGGGCCATAGAATTCCTGCTTATTATTGTGATGATTGCGGAAACACTATGGTTAGTGAAAATAACGTAACTAAATGTAACAAATGCGGAAGCAACCATATTCATCAAGAAGAAGACGTTCTTGACACATGGTTTAGTTCTGCGCTTTGGCCATTCTCAACGCTTGGCTATCCAGAAAAAACTAAAGACCTAGAAGATTTCTTCCCAACAACAACGCTTGTTACTGCGCAAGATATAATCTTCTTCTGGGTTGCAAGAATGGTTATGCTATCAACTAAAATTATGGGCAAAGTTCCATTTAAAAACGTTTTAATTAACGGAATTGTTAGAGATGATGAAGGCAAGAAGATGAGCAAATCTTCAAACAATGGCGTTGACCCAATTGAAATAATTGATAAATATGGCGCTGATAGTTTAAGGTTTAGCTTGCTTTTAGGAAACGGAACTTGCAACGACTTTAGGTTTAGCGAAACTAAAATTCTTGAAGATAGGAAGTTTATAAACAAGGTTTGGAACGCCGGTAAATTCTTAGAGCTCTGCATCAGCCAAACTGAAGGCGAACTCAACTTTGAAAAAACTGACTTAAACGTTTTTGATAAGTGGATTTATTCAAAACTTGATGCTGCGATTAGCGACGTTGTTAAGTTTATGAACCAACTTGATATAAATATGGCAGTATCGAGAATTTATAACTTTGTTTGGGATGAATTCTGTGATAACTATGTTGAGTTAACGAAGCCTTATGTTTATAGCGAGAATAAAGAGGAAAGACGTCACGCAGTTGCTATTTTAAAAGATGTTTATATTAACATCTTAAAGTTATTGCATCCAATTATCCCATTTATAACCGAAGATATTTATTCTAACTTTGCTAGCGGGTTTTTAATGGAACAAAGTTATGCAACTAGCGTTGGTAAGTTTAAACAAGAAAAAAAACTTGTTGATAAAATTATTTCAACAATTAAAAAGATAAGAGAGATTAGGCTTATTTATAACGTTGTTCCAAGCAAGAAGTTAACGCTTATTGCTAACGCAAATGATAAACCAAGCGTAACAAAGGCCGAATTAGTTTTATCTAAAATGGTTAATATTGAAAAAGTTATTTACGTTAAACCAGCTGAAGAAACTATTGACTTTGTCACTGAAATTGGCGAACTAGGGCTTTTAAAGAGCGAAGTTATTGACAAAGAGAAAGAAAAAGAAAAATTAACAAAAGAGCTCGAAGCCGTTGATAAAGAGATAGAGGTTTTAAAGGTAAGGCTTGATAATCCTAACTTTATGACAAAAGCGCCAAAGAACTTGATTGATGAGCTAAAAGCAAGGTTTGAATATCTTTCAAACAGCAAAAAAGCGATAGAAGCCAAATTAAAATAGAAAAAGAAACCGAATTTATTAAAATTCGGTTTTATTTTTTTAAAAATTTCAATATTTTATGAAATCTAACAAAAACAAATAATTTCGACATTTTAGTTGAAATTAGTTAAAATTAAGACACACCATTTATAACGTTTTTGTTTTTTTGTGAAAGTTTTTGTGATAATCTTGAATTGTCGCACTCAAGGTAGCGAAAAGGAGATTTTATGGAACAAATTAGTGTTATTATAGCAGATGATAACGAAACACAAAGAAACAAATTAGAAAAAGTTTTAAGCGAAAACCCAGAGATAAAAGTTGTTGGAATCGCTAATAAGGGGAGCGAAGCGCTTGAACTTATTAATAAATTTAGGCCAGCGGTTGCGGTTATTGACGTTTTGCTTTCAGGAAGTGATGGTTTTTTCGTTATGGAGGAGTGTAAAAAACAAAACATTCCAACAAAATTTTTAATTCAAACGGCGCTTTCAAGCGATACTTTCGTTGCAAAGGCAATGAGCCTTGGCGCAACATATTATATGATAAAGCCTTATGATGAAAGCATTTTGGCTAATAGAATTGTTGATTTAGTTAGCGAAAACTTTAGCGAGGGCTTTAATGTTGTTAGTGATTCAAAAACGAAACAAATTGACGAAAAAATTAGCAATATTTTTATAACTGTTGGAATTCCTGCTCACATAAAAGGATACCAATTTTTAAGGGAAGCAATTAAACTAGCAATCAATAAACCAGATATCATTAACAGCATAACCAAAGAGCTTTACCCAAGCATTGCTAATCATTTTAACACCAGCGCTAGCAAAGTTGAAAGGGCAATAAGGCACGCTATTGAGGTTGCGTGGAACCGCGGAAAGATTGAAAATATTAATTCAGTTTTTGGGCTTAAAGTTTATTCAAGTAACGAAAAACCAACAAATGGCGAGTTTATTGCGCTTGTTGCAGATAAAATGTTAATTGAATCATAATTAAAAATAAAAAAGTTTTAAAAAAAGGTTTACAAACATTTTCTTTTGATATAATATATTGCTAGTTGTAACAAAACTAAACTGGTTTATGTAATATATCTTAAGGAGATATTATGGAAAAAGGTAAGAAATACAAGAAGTGCCCTAGATGTGAACTTAACTATATTCTTGAAGATCAAGATTATTGCATGGTTTGCTTAGCGGAAATGAAACTAGTTGATGATCCTAATGATGATGATCTTGAAATTTGCCCAATTTGTGGCGTTAATTATGTTAGCATTGATCAAGCAATGTGTGATGAGTGTGCTAAAAAGAGAACGCTTGATGACATTGTTGATGAGCGTGATGATTCAAAACTTGGCTCAGATGGTGATGACGAGGGTGGCGAAGAAACAACTTCAATTGATGACCTTAAACCAGAAGATGATGATGTTGAAATCATAAGTCTTAGCGAGCTTGGAGAAGATGAAGACGACTTTGATGATGAAGATGACGAAGATGAAGACGATTCATTTAGTGAGTCAATCCAAGATGATGATGACTTTGAATATGTTAACCCAGATGATTTTGATGATGATGAGCTTGAAGATGAAGATGACGACAAACTCGATGACGAAGATGACGATGAATAATTAAAATTTAAGAAAACTCTTTAAAAGGGTTTTCTTTTTTTGTTTAAAAAAATGTTGTTTGGCAAAAATTTTTGCGAGGTGAATTTATGAGAAAAAACTCAATAAACTTAAATGATATTGCCGAGCAAATAAAAAGCATGAAGGGCGAAAGTGTTAAAATGAACGTAACCAAGGGCCGAAAGCGAATTCAAAAATATACCGGAATTATTGAAAGCATTTATCCTAATCTTTTTACGGTTAAAATAGATAACCCAATTGCTCAAGATTATTTAAGTTTTTCATATAACGAAGTTTTATGTGGTCAGGTTAAGGTAACGAGAAACAAATAATTTTTTTAAAAACGTCATAATCAAAACTTTCTAGCATAGAATTCTAAAAACGGGTATGGAGGGAAGATTATGGCGTTTTCACAAACAGAAACCAATTTTAGAGTTCAAAAGAAGGTTGAGGCTTGTCAAGTTAATATTAAAGATAAGATTTTGGCTTCAGTTAGTTCACCAAAGCAAATTATGGGCTACACGGTTACCCCAAGAATAACAAGCGTTGAAGAGGTTGGCGATGTTGTTAATTTTTCAGGAAATGCTTGCGTTAGCGTTATGTTTTTAAACGCAGATAATGAGGTTAATGGGGTTAGAGAAAACGTTGAGTTTTCTTCAAGTTTTGAAAAGAGCAATTTAACAGATATTTGGCTTAACCCAATGATTAATGATAGCAGCTTAACAATCGCTGAAAATGAAGCCAAAGTTAGTTTTAACGTTAAAATTGATTGTTTTGGTCAACAAGAAACCAACATTTGTCAAATTAGTGAAAATGATGAAAATGTTGTAACAAAAACTGAAGATAAAACTGTTTTAAACCTTTCTTGTGCTTCGAGCGAAGAATTTACTTTAAGCGAAGAAATTAAAGAGTCAAAAGTTATTGAAGAAGTTGTTTTGGCTAGCGCAATTGCCAACGTTTTAGAAGTTTCTAGTGAAGAAAATATGGTTGTTGTAGGCGGTGTTTTAAACGTTAAATTAACTTATAAAACAGGTGATGATTTAACAACTTCAGTTAAAGAAATTCCTTTTAAACAAGAATTGGCTTGCGCTGGGGCAACGCCTGATGATAACGCTAACGTGAGTTTATATTTATCTAATTTAAGCGCATCAATAAACTCTAATGAAAGCGCTGAAAATGAGACAAATATTAGCGTTATAGCAAGTTTTAATGCTATTAGTTATTGTTATCAAGAAAAAACAATAACCCAAGTTGTTGACGCTTTTAGCACGGCTAGCGAAACCAATACAATTTTAACTGCTGATTGCGTTAATAGTTATTTTAGTGAGCCATCAAAAATTCAATATGCCGATAGCGTTATTAACATTGAAAATTACCCAGAATTTGATGAGATAGTTTCAGTTAATGCTTGCCAAACTTATCTTTCAGGGAATAATGAAGGCGTTGTTGCAACTATTGTTTCGCTTAAAGATAGAGAGGGCAATATTATTAGCATTAATGAAAATGTGCCGGTTATAATTTCTGGTGAAGTTGGCCAAAATGTTCAGGCAATCGTTTCTAATTATCATAATAGGGGCGGTAAAGAACTTGAAATAAATTTTGTTTTTGCCAGCCAAGTTTCAAGCGTTAAAGAAACAAACCTAAACTATGTTTCAAACCTTGAAGAAATTAGCGAAATTGTTGATGAAAGCGATATGAAAATGTATGTCGTTAAAGAAAATGAAACGCTGTTTGACGTTTGCAGGGCCCTTAAAGTTAATCCTAGTGTTGTTGCTAGTCAAAATGAAAATACTGACTCTTTAACTAAAGGAGATAAGGTTTTTGTTTATTTCCCCAAAACTGCAAACTTTGAAGAATAAACGCCAAAAAGTGCTGAAATCTTAAAAAATTCAGCACTTTTTTCATTTTTTAAACCTAAAATTGCGGAAATAATTATAATGAGGTTTTTATGAAAAAGTTTTTAATTGTTTTAGGTTTAATAATTTTTATTGCTAGTTTTTTGTTTATTGCCTTGCCAAAAAATTCAAGCGCAACAGCAATTAGCAAAGAGGCTTATGTTAGAATTCATATTAGGGCGAATTCAAATTCAAGCGCTGACCAAGAAGTAAAGTATAAGGTTAAAAACGCCGTTGTTGACTTTCTTACGCCAATAATAAGTGAGTGTTCAACAGTTAGTGAAGCGCATAACGCTATTGCGAAAAATTTACCAAAAATTGATAGCGTTGCCGATAAGGTTTTAAAAGAAAATGGTTTTTATTATGGCGCGCATTCTAAAATTAATGATGAGTATTTTCCAACGCGCGCCTATGACGATTTAGTTTTAGATGAGGGAATTTATGACGCCCTAATTGTTGAACTTGGGCAAGGTGTTGGCGATAACTGGTGGTGTGTTGTTTATCCGCCATTATGCTTTATAGGCGCGGAAAACACGGGCACTAACTCGATAACTTATAAATCAAAGATTGTCGAAATTTTAAAGAATTTGAATATTTTATAATAAAATATAATAAAATATAAGAAAATATTTGAAAATATTTGAAATTAATGTTAGAATAAACTTAAGAGGAGAATAGGAGTGGAATTAGACATAACTAGTCAGGCTAACTTAAACCTTATTAATATTCAAGAGTTAAGAGCGCTTGGTGCTTCAATTGGCGTTAGGGCTCCTTCAACTCTTAAAAAGCCAGAGCTTATTGAAAAAATTACGGCTATTATAACGGGCAAAACTTTGCCAGAACTTAAAAAAGATAACCGCGGAAGGCCAAGCAAACAGCGTGACATTTCTAAGTTTCACGAAATGGGGCTTTCTTTTGACAGCATTTATAACCCAGCATTGGGCTCTGTTGCTAGCCAACATGATGAAAATTCTTATCTTGTTAGCAATGATTTAAACTATTTAACAGGTTTTGCTATTAAAGGTAAAACAGGTTTTAAAATTAAAAAATTCCCTTATGTTGACAGCGCTGATGACGCTTTTGTTAGCGAGGGTTTAGCTAGAGATTATGGCCTTAAAGATTATGACGAAATAAAATATTTGCTTGTTAATAAAAATGCTCAAATTAAGGAAGTTTCTAAGATAATAAGCGTTAATGGCCAAGAATTAAGTGAGGCTGAAATAATTTTTAACAGGCTTAATGAAGTTGAAAATAATGCCGTTGAAAAAGTTGCGATTGATAATAAAACAATTAAGGTTGCAAAGGGCAAGAGAACGCTTGTTTTTGCTAATCCAACTTATGAAACTAATGAAAGTGACGCGCTTTGTTTAGCGCTTGCTAAAAAAGACAACAGGCTAGTTATTAACCTTAAAGTTGATAAAGAAAGAGAAACTAACCAAGAATCTGGTAAAATTGAAGATTACTGCGCGCTTGTTACTGATGATCCTAGAAAGATTGAATATTTAGTTAAAAACGCTATAATTTCGGCTAAAAAGGGCGTAACAGAAGGCAAGCAGGTTTATTTAGTTATTGATTGGCTTGA
>JAILMD010000063.1 GCA_024692805.1 bacterium
ATGAAAAAGTCGTAATATTATTCTACATTTTAAAACCACCATAATAGAATTAGACATTTGCAAATGTCCTATAAAAAATTTACTCTCGCCCAGAGAGAATTTGCTTAAATTGCTTAATATTTATTGCTCTTTTATTGGGAATTTGATATAATAGAAGTATGGAAAATTTAAATATTATTATAGGAAACAATATTAAAACTTTAAGAAAGGCAAATAAACTAACTCAATTTGAGTTAAGTGAAAAACTAAATTATTCTAATAAGGCTATTTCAAGATGGGAGTCAGGCGAGGTTATACCTGACGTTGAAACGCTTAATAAAATCTGCGATATTTTCAATATTCCCCTAACTCAAATTTTTGATGAGAATTTAACTTCAACTAAGGCAACAAAAAGATATAGGGCGCAACTTGGAAATAAGTTAGCAATAACCCTTCTTTCAATGCTATTAGTTTGGTTTATTGCAACAATATCATTTGTTTATATTGGTTTAATAACAACTAATTATTATTGGCAATTTTTTGTTGCCGCTGTCCCTGTTACCTGCATTGTTGGAATTGTCTTTAATAGTATTTGGGGAAAGCGAATGTTTAACATTGTTTTTATAACAGTTTTCATTTGGTCAATGCTCGCATTTTTATATATTCTTTTCTTACAATATAACATTTGGCCAATATTCTTTATAGGAATTCCTCTTCAAATTGGTGTCATTTTAAGCGCCAACATTAGAAAAGTTCCTAAAAATGAAGATTAAAAGGAGTTTTTATGTTTAAGTTAAAAAAATTAGTTTTAGCAAGTGAATGTGACTCACAAACTAACTTATCATATATTGGCACACTTCAAATAATTGAAGATTCTTTAACTTCTTTTATGGGAAGTATGAAGTTAGACGGAATAACTTTAAGCAAAACCTATGGCGCAACTTGGGTTTTTACTAAAAACAAAATTGATTTTAGAAAACCTGTTAAATGGGGAGATAAAATAACAGTAAAATGTTTCTTCTCCCTTATTTCACTTGCAACAGTTAACGTTACAACAGTTATCTTTAACAATAAAAAAGAAATTGTTTGTGTGTCAACAGTTCAAATGTGCGCATTAAATTTAAAAGAGAATAAAGTTTTTAAATTATCTCAAATTAAAAACTTAACAAATAAAAAGGTTGTTCCGGGTTATGAACTAACGCTAGATAAATTTGATAACGCAAGTTATAAGCAAATTGACAACATAATTGTTAAATTTTCTAGCATTGATAACTTATATCACACTAACAACATTGAATATGTTAGATTTATTTTAAACACTTATTCAGTTAAAGAATTAAGCACTAAACCAATTAAAACGCTTCAAATTGATTACATAAATCAAACTTATGAAGGCAACAAACTTGATATTTTAAAGGCAAAAAATAAAGATTTTGACCAGTTTGAGATTAAAAATGACAACCAAACTGCAGTTTTATGTAAAATTACATACTAAATATTAGTTACAACAATCAAAAAATGCAAAAATGTTAATAATAAAGGAATTATCATGTTAAAACTTGAAAAAATTAGTAAAATTTATCAACTTGGCGACCTAACAACCAATGCTTTAAACGAAGTTAGCATTGAGTTTAGAAAAAATGAATTTGTTTCAGTTTTAGGGCCAAGCGGTTGTGGTAAAACAACTCTTTTAAACATTATTGGTGGGCTTGATAAATACACTTCAGGCAATCTTATTATTGATGGCAAACCAACCAAAGAGTTTAAAGATAAAGATTGGGACGCTTATAGAAACCATAGAATTGGTTTTGTTTTTCAAAGTTATAACCTTATTCCTCACCAAACCGTTTTAGCAAACGTTGAATTAGCCTTAACTCTTTCTGGTGTTTCTAGAAAAGAAAGAAAACAAAGAGCTATTGAAGCTTTAAAGCGTGTTGGCCTTGAAGATAAAATAAAAAACAAGCCAAACCAACTTTCAGGCGGTCAGATGCAAAGAGTTGCAATAGCAAGGGCGCTAATAAATAACCCTGAAATAATCTTAGCAGACGAGCCAACCGGTGCGCTTGACAGCGAATCAAGCCTTCAAGTTATGCAAATTTTAAAGGAAATTGCTAAAGATAAACTTATTGTTATGGTAACCCATAACCCAGAACTAGCAGAAACCTATTCAACGAGAATTGTTAAACTTTTTGATGGTAAATTAATTTCAGACTCTAACCCATTTACCGAAACAGACGAACGAAAAGAGCAAAAAGAAAAGGAAAACATTTTTCAAAAAACTGAAAAAGAAAGGAAAAAAGAAGAAAAAAAGAAGCGAATGAGCTTCTTTACCGCCCTAGCTTTAAGTTTTAAAAACCTTTTAACCAAAAAAACGCGAACAATTTTAACGGCTTTTGCAGGCTCAATAGGTATTATTGGAATTGCCTTAATCTTAGCAATTTCTAATGGTTTTAACGCTTATGTTACAAAAATTCAAAAAGACACCCTTTCTTCTTACCCTGTAACCGTTAACAACAGTAGTTATGAAATTATCAGCTTAATGCAAATTTTTATGAATGATGATAAAAATAAGAAAAACAACGAGCTTGATAAGGTTTATACTAACAGCGAATTAACTGATATGTTAAGCAAATTTAACGTTTCTTCTTCAAAAAATGACACCGCTTCATTTAAAACATATATTGAAGGCGATGGCAAAGATGAAATTGAATCATTAACGAGTGCAATTCAATATTCTTATTCAAATGCTAAAATTAATGGTTACTTTAACAGCATTTTAAATGGTGGCGTTATTCAAGCAAACCCAACATCTGTTTTTGCCGACGTTATTGCAGCATATCCTCTAAGCCACCCTCTTGACCCACATTCAGATCAAGCATTACGCTATACCTTGCTTTCTTATATGTTTGGAAGCGAAAGCAGTTATTATTCAAACGACCTTTGGAGTGAAATTTTAGATAACCAAGCCTTAATTGAATCACAATATGAACTTATTGGCGAAAACAGCAAGTGGGCAACTGAATATAACGAACTTATGATTATTGTTGACCAAAACAATGAAATAAGCGATTATACGCTTTTTGGCTTAGGGCTTCTTAACCAAGACGAACTTGAAGTTTTGCTTAATAAATATATTAACGGTCAAGACTATTCTTCTCACACTGAAACCTTCAATTATGATCAACTTATTGGCTTAACTTATAAACTTATTTTAGAAAGTGATTATTACGAACTTCAAAGTGATGACACTTACCTTGATATAAGAACGCTAAGAACAACTGATCCTGACCTTTATAAAACAAAAATAACTAATCTTTATAACAGCGATAAAGCAATAACGGTAACAATTAGCGGAATAATGCGAGAAAAACCAACAAGCCGTGTTCATATGGCTAAATCAACAGTTTGCTATAACAAAAAACTAACTGACTATGTTATAACTCAAAACAACGCTAGCCCGATTATTGCTAGCCAATTAGCGTCAACAACTATTGATGTTTTAACCAACCAGACACTTGCTAGCGAAGGAAAAACGCAAAACGATATTTTAACTGCGCTAGGTTATGTTGACAAATCAGTTCCAACTTCAATTTCACTTTACCCAACCAACTTCGAAGCAAAAGCAAAAATTGAAGATTTTATTGAAACTTATAATAAACAATGTGTCGCTGATGGCGAGGAAAGCAAAATTATTACCTATTCTGACACCGTTGGAACGCTTATGAGTTCAGTAACAACAATTATTTCAGCAATAACCTATGTTTTAATTGCCTTTGTTAGCGTTTCACTTATTGTTAGTTCAATAATGATAGGAATAATAACTTATATTTCAGTTATTGAAAGAACGCGTGAGATTGGCGTTTTGAGAAGTATTGGTGCTTCAAAACGTGACGTTAAACGCGTGTTTACCGCTGAAACATTTATTGTTGGTTTAACTAGCGGACTTATGGGAATTGCCATAACAATACTTTTAATTATTCCTATCAATATAATCTTAACAAGCGTAACCGGAATAAGCGGAATTGCTAACTTGCCTGTTTTTGGTGCTTTAATTCTAATTGCAATAAGCGTTGTTTTAACCTTGATTGCCGGTTTAATTCCTGCTAATATTGCAGCAAAAAAGGATCCTGTTTTAGCTCTTAGAAGCGAATAATTAACAAAAACAACCATAAAATCTATAAAAATTGATAAACTTAGTTTAAAATTGTTTATCAATTTTTTATTTTATGTTAATATAATTAAGTAATATTATGAATAATGAAGATGATTTAAAGGATTTAACAACTAAAAATAATAGGCAAAATAAAGTTTATATTCCAAGAGATAATCCCCTTGTTACAATATTAGCCATTTTTGCTTTTTGTTTTATTTGTTTTACTTTAACCTTTCAAATCATTTTAAAACCAATCGCTGTTAACGGATATAGTATGCTCCCTTCAATTAACGCGAGCGCTATTGGGGCTTACGGAACGGAACAAACTGATATTGTTTATTACCGCCAACCAAACAAAGATAATATTACGTTTGGATCAGTTGTTATAATAAACTCTAATTACACAACAACTGACCATAAAATCATAAAAAGAGTTATTGGCCAACCTGGTGACACCCTTACTTTTAAAATTGAAAATCTTTTGCCTCACTATAAAGATGGCCACACCGCTTATTATTATGAGGTTTATCTTAACGGAATAAAACTAAACGAACTAAGCGGAGAATTGCCTTACGTTATTTATGAAAAAATGGAATATGCCTTTGAATCAACTGACGTTGAAGTTTATGAATATTTCAACAATTTTTCAACAAATATGGCAATAAATCACGAGTTTAGCGTAACGCTAGAAGAAAACCAATATTTCGTTATGGGAGATAACAGGAATAACTCAACAGATAGCAGATTCTTTGGACCGGTTAATTTTAAAGACATCATCGGCGAAGCTGTTATATTTGTTCCCTATGGGGAAACACTTGCAAGCGTTTTAATCTCTAAGATATAATCAAAGGAGAAAATTATGAAGAAAGTTTTAGTAACAACAGATAGTTCTTGCGATTTAGGCAAAGAAATTTTAACTAAAAGAGGAATTAAACAAATTTGTCTTAATATCGTTTTAGGCAATGATGAATATGTTGACGGCGTAACGGTTACCGCCCCTGATATTTTTGAATATGTTAAAATCAATAAAAAGTTACCTAAAACCGCAGCATTAACTGAAGATCAGTTTACAAGATTTTTTAAAGATTGCCTAAAAGTTGCCGATGAAATTGTTCATATTGGGCTTTCAAGCGGGTTGTCTGTTCAATTTAACCAAAGCGTTCAAGCGGCATTAGCTTTTGAAGGAAAAGTTCACGTTATTGACGGAAAAAGCCTTTCTAGCGGAACAGGCCTACTTGTTTTAGCCGCCCAAGATTTAGTTGACGAAGGAAAAACCGCTGACCAAGTTGTTGAAGAAATTTCAAAACGTGTTCCTAATGTTCAAACAAGTTTTATCATTCAAGACACTGAATATTTATATCGCGGTGGGCGCTGTTCAGGAATTGCAATGATTGGCGCAAATTTATTTAAAATTAAGCCTCACATTTTAGTTATTGATGGCGTTATGAAGCCTCACGGAATGCCAAGGGGCAAAATGAATAAGGTTTTACTTGGTTACGTTGACGACACGCTTAGTGAGTTTAACCACCCTGACAAAAAGCGCGCCTTTTTAGTTCACTCTTTCTTAGAGCCTGAAATTGTTAATGAAGTTTATGAATATGTTAAATCAAAAAATATTTTTGATGAATTAACCGTTTCAACAACCGGCTCAACAATAGCAAGCCATTGCGGAAAAGGAACGCTTGGATTTATGTATATTAATGATGGAAACGAGGTTTATGATCCAAAAAATGCATAATAATAAGTTTAAAAGCCTGATTTGTTTATTATTACTAGTTTTTTGCAGTTTCTTAAGCGTTGGTTGCTGGGAACAAAACAGCGATCTTGATATGAATTATTACACTCTAACTAGTTCAACCTATACCCTATTTAATAGTTATGATGAGGTTAGAACGTCATCTTCTGACTTTATTGGGGCAACGCCAATTTCTAGGCAATATGACAAAATTGATATTAACCTTTCAAGCGAATGGCTTTATAACTTTGAAATTAACACGCTATCTTTTGACGTTTTAACAAATGAAACTGCAGAACTTCAATTTTCAATATGCGTTACAAACCTAAAGGACGGCTCGATTGTTGGCGCAAAACAAGTTAAACAAAAAACTTACACAATTTATACAACCTATCAAGCCAACCAAACTAAATCTGAAGAAATTTTAATTAAGGATATATTTGAGCTTTCAACGGCTGAAACGATTATTTCAATAGAGTTAGTTAATACTGAGGTTTATGCCAGCTCAACCCTTAATTTCGCCATTTTTAACGTTAAATTAAACGGAAAATTAAGTTATAATTAAGAATAAATAAATTAACCCTTGCATAACCTTTTGCAAGGGTTTTTTATGTTTACTTATAAAGATGTTTTTAACGATAAAACAATTAAAGAAATTTTATCAAAAATAGATTATAATGACCGCCAAAGGATTTGCTCTCACGGCACGCGCCACGCATATTCTTGCATTAGAATTGCGAAAACACTTTTTGATGAATTTAAAATAAATCCAATTTATTTGCAGGAAACACTTATTGCCTGCTCTCTTCACGATATTGGCAACCTTGGTGGTAAACATAACCACGCAAAAAGAAGTTTTAAATTTGCAAGAATTTTTCTAAAAGACAAATTATTAAAAGCGCCCAAGAAAAGAATTTTAACCGCGATTAAAAATCATTCTAAAACACGCAAAAACGCTAGCATTATTGAAAAGGTTTTAGTTTGCTCTGATAAACTAGATATGTCAAAAACAAGACTAATGCCTAATGGTAATAGTTTTAACGGAATGCGTCAATCAGCCTTTATTGAAGAAATTAAACCAATTAGAAAACTAGATTATTTTATTGTTGAAATTATTGTTACTAATCAGTTTAATATTAATGAATGGAATAGTTATTATTTTACTAAGAAAATAGTTAAAGCTGTTAATAATTTAGCAAAAACTTTGGGATTAAAACCGAAAATAGAATATAAAAAAGCATGATTTCTCATGCTTTTTTGTTTGTTTTTTACTAATTTTGCGATTTTTATTCACTTTTTTGTTATAAAAACCACTTTTTTATTTATTTTCTGCAAAATACGCTAAATTTTAAACATTTTCCTCATCATTTGGCGCATTAACGTCGACATTGTCACCAATAACAAGTGTTTCGCCACCATCTTCGGTTAAGTCTTCGGCAACTTTATCAGCAATAGCAACGCTAACAACTTTGGCTTCATCTTTAAGTTTCATAATTCTAACACCTTGAGTGTTTCTGCTTACTCTTGAAATTGAATTAGCAGGAACTCTTATGATAACGCCGTTATCGGCAATAATCATAACGTCATCATCTTCGCCAACAAGCTTAATATTAACTACGTTTCCTGTTTTTTCATTTAACATTCCGGCTTTAACACCTTTTCCGTTTCTGCCTTGAAGACGATATTCTTCTTGGCTACAACGTTTACCAAATGCGTTTTCAGTTATTGTTAAAACGTCTTTTCCTTCGCTTAAAACCAAAACATCAACTAAATAGTCACCTGGTTCCATGCTCATTGATTTAACGCCCATAGTGTCTCTTGAAGTTGCCCTAATTGACTTCTCGCTAACCCTTATGGTTTTGCCGTAATGAGAAGCGACCATAATTTCTTGATTACCATTAGTAACTTTTGCGCCAACAAGCGTGTCGCCATCCATTAGGCTAATAGCAATTTTACCGCTCTTTCTTATGTTAGCATATTCGCTTAAAGCAGTTTTCTTAATTAAGCCTTTCTTTGTTGCAATAACTAAGAATCCTTCGGTTCTTTCATTTAATGGAATAATTGTTTCAACGCTTTCGCCTTCACTAAGTTCAAGAAGGTTAACAATTGCCCTTCCCCTTGCGTTCTTTTGCGCTTCAGGAATTTCATAAGCCTTTGTGCAATAAACCTTACCAGTGTTAGTAAAGTAAAGAATATCGTCGTGAGTGTTAGAAATAAACATGCTCTCAACAAAGTCTTCTTCCTTTGGCTTATGACCGGTAACACCCATTCCACCCCTATGTTGCGTTTTATATTCGCTAACAGGAATACGTTTGATATAACCAAAGTGAGTTAAACTAATAACAACGTCTTCTTTCTCAATAAGGTCAGCAATATCAATATCACCAACGTCAACGCTAACTTCACTCTTTCTTTCATCACCGAATTTTTCTTTAATTTCAAGCAAGTCGTTTGAAATAATTTCAAGAATTTTTGCTTCGCTCGCAATAATTCCTTTATATTCAGCAATTAAGTCAATAAGACCTTTAAGTTCTTCGTTAAGTTTTTCAACTTCAAGGCTAGTTAATCTTTGAAGTTTCATATCAAGAATTGCGTTTGCTTGAAGCTCATCAAGAAGGTAAGCTTCCATGAGTTTCTTCATAGCATCTTGCCTGTCAGCGCTGGCCTTGATTGTTGCAATAACGTCATCAATATTAGCAAGAGCAACAACTAGCCCCTCTAAGATATGCGCTCTTTCTTCAGCACGCGCAAGGTCATATTTAGTTTTTCTTAAAACAACTTCTTTTTGATGGTCAATATAAACTGCTAAAAGTTGTTTAAGGTTAAGTGTTTTTGGTTGCCCGTCAACAAGCGCAAGGAAGTTAATTCCAAAGCCTGTTTGCAAAGCAGTGTGCTTATAAAGATAATTCAAAACAACTTGAGGTTGAGCGTCATGTTTAATATCAATAACAATTCTCATACCCTTTCTGTCTGACTCATCTTTAATATCGCTAATTCCTTCAATTCTCTTGTTTTTAACAAGGTCAGCAATGCTCATAATAAGTTCGCTCTTGTTAACTTGGTAAGGAATTTCATGAATTAAAATTCTTGAGTGTTTGTCAGTTTCTTCAATTTCAGTTCTTGCCCTAACAACAACGCCACCACGCCCAGTAAGATAAGCGTTTTTAAGAGCAGCCTTGCCCATAATAACGCCACCTGTTGGGTAATCAGGCGCAGGAATAATCTCCATAAGTTCGTCAATTGTTATATCAGGGTTTTTAATTTGAGCAACAATGGCATCAACAACTTCATTTAGGTTGTGAGGTGGAATATTTGTTGCCATACCAACGGCAATACCATCACTTCCGTTAACTAAAAGGTTAGGAAATCTTGATGGTAAAACAACTGGTTGTTTTCTCGTTTCATCAAAGTTAGGAATAAAGTCAACAGTATCTTTATCAATATCCCTAAGCATTTCATCAGCAAGCTTACTAAGCCTTGCCTCAGTATAACGATAAGCAGCAGGAGGATCTCCATCAACTGACCCAAAGTTACCGTGGCCATCAACAAGCGTATATCTTATTGAAAAGTCTTGAGCAAGCCTAACTAACGCCCCATAAACCGAGCTATCACCATGAGGGTGATACCTACCTAAAACGTCACCAACCGTTGTAGCACATTTTTTATATGGTTTGTCATGAGTATACCCACTTTCGTTCATTGCATAAAGAATTCTTCTTTGAACAGGCTTAAGGCCATCACGCGCATCAGGAATTGCCCTGCTTACGTTAACAGCCATAGCATAAGCGATAAACGACTTTTTCATTTCCATTTCAAGATCAGTTGGAATTATTTTAGTGTTATCAACTATTTGTTCATATTCAGCACTATAATCTCTCTTTTTAGCCATAGTTCCTCCTAAATATCAAGGTCTGTAACAAGGGTTGCGTTTTGTTCAATAAACTCACGCCTTGCATCAGCCTTTTCTCCCATAAGAAGTGTGAAAACTGCGTCAGCAGCAATCGCATCTTTCATTTCAATACGTGCTAAACTTCTGTGTTCTGGGCTCATTGTTGTTGTCCAAAGTTGCTCTGCGCTCATTTCACCTAAACCTTTATAACGTTGAACGTCAGCGCCTTTTTCACCAATTTCGTTCATAAGCGCAGTTTTTTCATCTTCAGTGTAACAATAATAATCTTTCTTGTTCTTTGTTATCTTATAAAGTGGTGGTTGAGCAGCATAAACGTGCCCTTCTTCAATAAGCGGACGCATATAGCGATAGAAAAACGTTAGAAGCAAAATTCTAATATGGCTACCATCAACGTCGGCATCGCTCATTGTTATAATCTTATCGTATCTTATCTTAGAAACGTCAAAATCAGCACCAATTCCGCCACCAAACGCAGTTGCCATAGCTTTTATCTCTGCGTTCTCTAAAATCCTGTTTAACCTTGCTTTTTCAACGTTTAAGATTTTACCCCTTAAAGGAAGAATTGCCTGGAAGCGTCTATCTCTTGCTTGCTTTGCTGTTCCACCTGCCGAATCACCTTCGACGATGAAAATTTCACAAAGTTTTGGATCTCTTTCAGAGCAGTCAGCAAGTTTTCCAGGAAGCGTTGTGTTTTCTAAAACGCCCTTCCTTCTTGTTAAATCTCTTGCATTTCTTGCTGCTTCCCTAGCCTTTTGAGCAGTTATGCTCTTTAAGATTAATTCTCTTGCTTTACCTGGATTTTCTTCCATAAAGATTGAGAAACCATCATAAACGGCTTTTGAAACAACGTTAAGCATATAAGAATTGCCAAGTTTTGTTTTTGTTTGACCTTCAAATTGTGGGTCTTCAAGCTTAACGTTAATAACGGCAGTTAAACCTTCCCTAACGTCTTCGCTTGAAAGCTTATCGTTATCTTTTAAAACTTTGAGAGTGTGGCCATAATCATTAACACATTTAGTTAATGCTTTTCTAAAACCATCAAGGTGAGTTCCACCCTCTTCAGTGTTAATATTGTTAGCATAAGCGTGAACAATTTCGTTATAACTATCGTTATATTGAAAAGCAACTTCAACTTCGGCTTTTTCAACACGTGTATCAATATAAATAGGTTTTTCAAATACAACGTCTTTATTTTGGTTCATTTGCTCAACGAATTGAACAATTCCGCCTTCATAATGAAGTTTTTCTTCAACACCGGTTCTGTGGTCAATAGCAATTATTTGAATTCCCTTGTTTAAAAAGGCTAATTCTCTTAACCTGTTTTTAATAACATCAAAGTCAAAAACCGTTGTTTCAAAAATTTCTTCATCTGGCATAAAGGTTATTTTTGTTCCGGTATGGTCAGCATCGCCAATAACAGCAAGATCTCTTTGAGGAATTCCCCTGTTATAAACTTGCTTAAAATGTTTTCCGTCTTGCCAAACTTCTACTTCAAGCCATTCACTAAGCGCATTAACAACGCTAAGACCAACGCCGTGAAGACCGCCGGAAATTTTATATCCGCCACCGCCAAATTTACCACCAGCGTGAAGTTTAGTTAAAACGAGTTCAACTGCGCTTTTCTTTTCAGTTTTATGAATTCCCGTTGGAATACCACGCCCGTTATCTGTAACAGCGCAAGACCCATCTTTATTAATTTCAACAATAATCTTATCGCAATAACCCGCTAACGCTTCGTCAATTGAGTTATCAACGATTTCCGTAATGAGGTGATGAAGTCCCCTAACGTCAGTTGAACCAATATACATTCCTGGTCTTTTTCTAACAGGTTCAAGCCCTTCAAGAACTTGAATTTGGTCTTCGCCATAATGTTGTTCAACTTTTGAAATGTTATCTGTTTCTGCCATAAATTCTCCCCTTTAGATTAGACTATAAAAATTATATCACACAAACCCGTTTTTACGCAACTAAAATATAAATATATTTATATAATAATTATATTTTATCAACAAAAAAACACCATATTTTAGGTGTTTTTAACTTTTTTCTCTTTAACAGTTCCCAAAACTATCTTAAACTGGCAAAAATCAGTTGTTGGTTTAAACTTAAAAGTTGTTCCAGTAAAGATAGATTGAACGCCTTTAACACAGTCATAAAGCTTCTTTTGACGCTTTGTGTCAAGTTCGCTAAACACGTCATCAAAAACCATAATAGGCGGCTCGCCTAGTTCTTCGGTTATTATTTTCATTTCGGCTAATTTTAAGGCTAGGGTTATGCTTCTCGCCTGCCCCTGACTTGCAAAAGCGCGCGCATCAGTTTTGTTTAACTCAAATTTAATATCATCTCTGTGAGGGCCAATCGAAGTGTAGCCTAGTTCCATATCTCTTTCAAGGTTTTCTTCAAGTGCTTTTATGATTTGATTATAAATCTCGTCAGTTTCCTCCCCTGACTGACCAATATAGGTTATGTTTAAATCTTCTTTGTTTTCGCTAAGTTCTTTTAAATAAACCTGAGCAAAAGGCAACAATTTTTTAATAAATGATTTTCTAATTTTAATTATTCTTGAAGCCGTTTTTGCTAATTCAATATCCCAAACGCCAATTGTATCAATAATTTTAGCAACATCTTTTTCAAATTTTAAAAGTTTATTCCTTTGAAATAAAACCTTTTCATATCTATTTAAAAGATTAACATAAGCCCCACTTATCATTGAAATATCATTATCAATAAAATCACGCCTTTCTTGAGGCCCGCCGGTTACAATTTTTAATTCTTGAGGTGAAAAATAAATGGTTGCAAGGTTTCCGGCTAATTCGCTCATCTTCGTTATTTTGTTTCCATTAACAAAATATTCATTTTCACTATCTTTATTAATGTTAAAATTAAAGTTAACTATTCCCTCTTTTTTTGCTAGGCTTGCTTTAATATTGGCCGACTTCTCGCCCGCTAAAATTAAATCACTCGTTTGGTGAGTTCTTGGGCTAAACGCCTTGCTCAAAAAAACGATAGCCTCACAAAGGTTTGTTTTGCCTTGACCATTAAGCCCGCAAACCAAGTTAATTCCTGGGTTTAACTCAACTTCAGTTTGAGCGTGGTTTCTAAAATTATTAAGTTTTAAGCTAACTAATTCCATCGCTTTTTTTATTTTACCAAAAAAATATCAAAGTGTAAAACTTATTTATGTTGAAAACTTGTTTTTTTTATTTGTTTAGTTTATAATCTTATTAACAATAAACTAGAGGAGGGATTATGGAAAAACAAGACGATTTAATAATTAGTCAAGCACCTGCTCCAGATGTTAATGCAATTTGGGATGAGGCAAAACTCTCTATTAGCAAGGATATAACTGCTGTTTCTTTTGACGTTTGGATTGATAGCTTAATTCCCGTTAGTATTGTTGATGACTCTTTTGTTTTATGCGCTAACTCAATCTCTGGTAAAAACATTATTTTAAAAAATGAGAAATATTATAATTCAATTTTAAATTCAATTAAAGAAATATATCCTCAAATTAATAAAATTGAAGTTGTTGTTAGGGCTGAAACCGCTAGGCAAGAAGAAAACAGCATTGTTGACAGAGTTGCCGCTCCACAACCCCAAGTTGTTATAAAACCTGAGCCAGCAAAACCTGCTCAATCAAGTTTTGTTTTCAACCCTAAATATACTTTTGATAACTATGTTATTGGCGGAAATAACCAATTCGTTGCGGCAGCCGCAAAGGCCGTTGCTGAAAACCCAGGAATTAGTTACAACCCCCTATTTATCTATGGTGGCGTTGGTCTTGGTAAAACTCACCTTCTTCACGCTATTGGAAATTACATAACTCAAAATCACCCAGAATTAAACGTTGTTTATGTAACCATTGAAAAGTTTACTAATGACTTGATTGCTTCTATTCAAAACGGAACAAGCCTTGCTAAAAGTGAGTTTAGAACAAAATATAGGTCTGCTGACGTTTTAATTGTTGATGATATTCAATTTATTATTAACAGAAACAGCGTTCAAGAAGAATTTTTCAACACTTTTAACGAACTTAACCAAAACGGAAAACAAATCGTCATTTCAAGTGATAAACCTCCAAAAGAGATTAACCCTCTTGAAGAAAGGTTAAGAAGTAGGTTTGAATGGGGCTTGCTTGCTGATATTGGTGTTCCTGATATTGAAACAAGAATTGCAATTTTAAACAAAAAGGCAAATCTTGAAAGATATAATGTTGATAGTGACGTTATTAGTTATATCGCCGAAGCCGTTAAAACTAACATAAGAGAAATGGAAGGCCTTTTAAACAGAGCAGTTTTCTATGCTGGGCTTTTAGGAAAAACTCAAGTAACAATGGAAATTGCAAGAGAAGCGCTTAAAAACTATTTAACTGAAACTCAAGAATCAGTTAATGCTGACAGCATTGTTGAAATTGTTAGCAAATATTATAACATTAAAAAAGACGAGCTCATTGCTCGAAAGCGAACAAAAGAAATTGCGGAAGCAAGGCAAATTGCAATGTTTTTAATTAGTGAGTTTATTAACATTCCCCTCGCCTCAATTGGTGCAATTTTCGGAAAAGATCACGCAACAGTAATTTATGCTAAAAACAAGGTTGCGGAAGATATGAAAACAAATCAAAAACTTGCCGTTCAAATTAACGACATGAAACAAATGATAAAAAATAAATAAGGAGAAAATTATGAAATTAGTTTGTGAAGGTCTTGACTTAAGCGAAGCTGTTTTAAAAGTTATCAAAGCTTCAGCAATTAGAACAACCAACCCCGTTTTAGAGGGAATTAAGTTAAAAGCATCATTTGATAGCTTAACGTTAACCGCAACCGATAATGAGTTAACAATTGAAAAAACAATTCCTGCTGACGTTAAAATTGAAGGAGAAGTTATTGTTCCTGGAAAATTCTTTGCAGAATTTGTTAAAAAACTTTCTAATGAACAAATTGAATTAACGCTAACTGATAATAACATTTTAAAAATCAAATATACTGACAGCGTTGGTCAACTTCAATGCCTTAACGTTGATGAATTCCCTACTATCAAACAACTCGATAACCCTGAAAAAATCGTTATCAACCAAAAAGATTTTAGAGATTTAATAAACAAAACAATCTTCAGCGTTGCTATTGATGACGCCCGCCCAATTTTAAAAGGTTGCCTCTTTGAAATTGCTAACGGAAGCGTAACTTGCGTTGCTCTTGATGGTTTTAGGCTTGCTTTAGCCCAAAAACAACTTAAATCAACAACTGCTGACTTTAATTTTATCGTTCCTGCTAGATGCCTTGCTGAAATCAGCAAACTTCTTGATGAAAACGATAACGATATAACGCTTTTAGTTCAAAAGAATTACTTAATGGTTGACCTTAACTCAACAAAAATTGTAACAAGGCTTCTTGATGGTGACTTTATTAACTATCGCCAAGTTATTCCTAATAACAAAACAACAATTGTAACAATTAATAAAAATCAACTTGAAAATGGTCTTGAAAGAGCAAGCCTTCTTGCAAGAATGGATAAAAATAATTTGGTTAAATTTGAAGTTCATGATAAACTTTTAACATTAGCCAGCCAATCAGATATCGGTAATGTTACTGAAAACATAACAATTGGCCTTGAAGGAAAAGATATTTCAATCGCCTTCAATGCAAGATATATCAGCGAATGCTTAAGAAACATTGAAGATGAATTTATCTGCTTAAACTTCACAACTCCAATCGCTCCTTGCACGGTTACCGGAACTCAAAACGCTGAATATTTATATTTAATTTTACCAGTAAGAATTGTTTCATAGGGGGAAAATATGAAAGTTAAAAATGGTTTTTTAATTGGTGCATTAGTTTTATCTGTTGCCCACTTCGTTATCTTAATGTTATCTTTGTTTAACGTTATTGACACTTCAAGCGTTTTGCCAGCAAACTTCAATTATTTTGTTGCTTTTGCTTTAATTGCCGTTTGCCTTGCGCTATTTACAATCGCTTTATTTGTTGAAAGCAAAAAACAATTAACTGTTCCAACCTGGCTTGCCGTTAGCTTTTATTGCTGTTTCTTTATCTTTACTAACGTTTATTACTTCTTTGGGCTTTATAACATTTTCTTAACTAACCTATTATTCTATGTTGCCCTTTCTGTTTTAGTTAGCATTTTAAGCCTTTCAATTTATTACAACGAATTAAAAGCATTTGACGGAACTCTTGAAAATAAAAACAGATATCTTGGTTATGTTTTATTTAGCGTTAGCATTTCAATCTCTTTGATCTTTGAACTTGTTGTTATGCTAATAAAATATATCTCAAACCCTAATATTAATTTAACCGTTCACGCTCTTGCATCTTTTGGAATTTTAATTCTTGGCGCTTTGATCTTTGCTGTTTTATTTACCGAATCAATTAAGAAAACAAAACGCTTTGCAAATGCTTGTTTGATAAAAATAAACACAAAACAACAATAAAAAATAAAATTCATAAATCGCCTGACGGCGATTTTTTTATTAATATAAATAGTTATTTATTGACAAATGAGCTTTTTTTTAATATAATAAACTCACTCATAAAGAGAATAAATCTAATCTAGGAGAATGTCATGAAAAGAACTTACCAACCTAAAAAAGCTAACAGAACTAAAGTTCACGGATTCCGTGCTAGAATGAAAACTAAAGGCGGTAAAAAAGTTCTTGCCCGCAGAAGAAACAAGGGCAGAGCTAAAATTTGCGCATAATGATTAAAAAAGAGTTTAGGCTTAAAAAGAAATACCAGTTTAATTACACTTATCACGCTGGTGAAACAGTTGGCGAACGCCACCTTTTAATTTGTTTCGCTAAAAGCAAAAATAAAGTAATTAAAATTGGCCTTTCTGTTACTAAAAAAGTGGGCAATGCTGTAACAAGGAATCGCGTTAAGCGTTTGCTTAGAGCAAGCATTAGCCCAGTTTTAAGTAAGCTTAAAAAAGATTATAACCTAATTATAATCGCCCGCCCTAGCATTACTAGCATTGGCTTAAACGAGATAAACGAAGAACTAATGGTTTGTTTGAAAAAAGCAGGATTATTTAATGAAAATATTTAAATTTATAGTAAGAATCCCAATGTTTATAGCCTTGGGCTTTGTTTATTTCTATAAATTTGCTATTTCCCCTATCTTGCCAAAAACTTGCCACTTCACTCCGTCTTGTTCAACCTATGCGGTTACTGCGTTTAAAAGGTTCGGCTTGTTTCGTGGCGGTTGGCTTGCTGCTAAAAGAATAGCAAGATGCAACCCAAAAACAAGTTTTAAAAAAGACCCCGTTCCTTATAATCTTAAAGGAGATTTTAAATGGCTGATTTAATTTTAAACATTTCTGCCCCAGGCGGATTATGGATGATAATAATTAACTGGATTAATTCAGGTGTTTTCAACTTTGCGTGGACAATTATTCTTTTCACGCTTCTAATTAAAGTTGTTTTATCTCCTTTTGATTTTTTAATTAAATATTCAACAAAGAAAACAACCTTAATTCAACAAAAATGTGCACCACAAATTGCAAAACTTCAAAAGAAATATGCAAATAACCAACAACAGTTTTCAGTTTTGCAACAAAACATTTATAAAAAAGAAGGTTTAAATATGATGAGCAGTTGCCTCATTATGTTAGTTAACCTTATTGTTACAATTCTTATCTTCTTCTCTATTTACACAACGCTAAGAGAAGCAAGTGCTTACTATGCAATTAAACAATATCAAGAATTAAACACTGCTTACACTAACGCTTATGAAAAAGTTTTAGAAGATAGAAACATTGGTTATAATAGCAGCGCTGATTATTCAGAAAATGAAGCAATGAAAGCAGAAATTGCAACGGCTAAGCAAGACGAATCAGTTAAAACTGCCGTTATGGAAAAATGGAACGAAGTTAAAGATAGTTGGCTCTGGATCAAAAACATTTGGGTTTTAGATGGGCACACTGATCCCCTTCCAACATATAGTGACTTAACAAAACTTGCCAACAACGCTGGCGGTTTATTTAACAGCGGAGTTAAAGATTCTTACGTTGAATATGTTAAAGGAATAAAAGAAAGCGATTATAACGAAGTTAGATCAACAATTTCTTCAAGCCTTAATGGCTGGAATGGCTATTATATCTTAGTTGTTTTAGCTGGAGGAGTTACCTTCCTTTCATCTTGGGTTAACGAAAGATCAAACAGCTTAAAACGCAAAAAAGAGCCTAAACAAAGAACTAATCAATTTATTAAGTCTAGCGCTCCTGCGCAAAATAATAACCAAACTGCTCAAACATCAACCGCTATGAAAGTTATGAAATTTGCTTTACCAGCAGTTATGATTATATTTGTTTTAACAAGCTCATCAGCATTCGGAATTTATATCGTTGCTCAAAGCTTGATTGGTATTGGAATGAGTTATCTAATTAATTTAATAGTTGATAAATTAACGCATAAAAAACAGTTGGAAGTTATTGAATATTTAGATAAAATAGAAAGATAAGAGGTAAACATATGAAATCAATTGAAACAGAAGGAAAAACCATTGATCAAGCCATTGAGCTTGGGCTTTATAAATTAAGCGATGGAAATGAAAACAGGCTAACAAGAGATCAAGTTAAAATTAGAATTCTTGAAGAAGCAGGGCTTTTTAATAAAGCAAAAGTTAGATTAACTTTAAATCAAACAAGTGAAGTTGAAGAACAAGTTTCAGCGCTTGCTAACCAACTTGTTGAAAAAATGGGGCTTAAACTTAACGTTTATGCTGAAGAAACTGAAAACGGAATTTTAATTGATTTAACCGGCCCTGATGCAGCAATTGCTATTGGAAAACATGGCGACTGCCTTGAGGCAATTTCAACCGTTTTAAATAACATTTATAACAAAGGCAAGGCTCATGACGAATTAACAAGAATTATTGTTGACAGCAACAATTATAAATCTCGCCGTGAAGCAACATTAGTTAGCCTTGCTAAAAAGATGGCTTCAAGAGCAATAAGAGAAGGTAAAAACGTTAAACTTGAGCCAATGACAAGTTATGAAAGAAGAATTATTCATAACGCTTTAACAAATGAAACACGCGTTACTAGCGAAAGCGAAGGAAGCGAACCAAACAGATATGTTGTTATAAAACTAGTTAACCCTTCTAACAAATTTAAAGAAAAGAGTGAAGCAAGAAAAGAAACTAACCCGCTTCAAGAAGAAGTTTTAGAAGAAAGAGCTGATAACGATTAATAAAAAAACCTATAGCGAATTGCTATAGGTTTTTTATTGTTAATTTAAATTTTATTCAGTTATGATTCCGATAACCTTTTCCCAGGTTTCAGGGAAAAACATAGAAACAACAACAATTGCTCCAATAAGAACAAATAAAATCTTAAATAAAACAGATTTCCCACTGCAGAATTCAAGCGCAGTTATTGCAACAACTGTTAGTGGCGCCCAAGTTTTAACAACAACTAAAACGTTGTAAATAACTCCATCTCCTAAGAAATCCCAATGAGCGTTAATTGCAAGTAGTGCAAAAACAACAAGTGTTAAAAATGCAGCAATTCCGCCAAGCCAATCTAAAACTGAACCCCAAGCACCCTCTTTATGCTCTGCCATAAAACAATCCTCCTTTTTTCTTTATTATAAGAATTCTGTAAAATTTTGTCAATATTTCAAGGCAAGTTATAAAAATTTTAAAACCCTTGCAATTTACTTTTTTTATAGTATAATAATTATTATGAAAAATTTAAAGGGCGAAAACCAAACAATTGTTGCTTTGTCTTCCCCACTAGGCGTTGGCGCGATCGGCGTTGTTAGGCTTAGCGGACCAAGCGCAATTAAGATTGCCGATAAACTTTTTACAAGTTTTAAAGGCAAAAAACCAAGTTCTTTCGAACCAAGAAAAATGGAACTTGGAACTTTTTGTGCCAAAAATTTTAACGAGCAAATATTATGTGTTGTTTTTGTTGCGCCTTTTAGTTTCACCGGCGAAAATCTTGTTGAATTCCAATGTCACGGCGGAATTAAGATTGCCGAAGGAATTGTTGATGCCTGCATTAACGCTGGCGCCGTTTTAGCGCAAAATGGCGAGTTTTCAAAAAGAGCCTTTATTAACGGAAAACTTAATCTAGAAAAAGCCGAAGGAATGATGAATATGATTGAGGCTGAAAGTGAAGCCGAAATAAGGGCTGGTTATTCCCTACTTTCTGGCGCACTTGGAAAACTAGCGATTTCTTGTCAAAAAGAATTAACTGATCTTTTAAGCGATATTGAAGTTAGTTTTGATTATCCTGAAGAAGATATTGAATATATAACTCGCAATAAAACAAAACAAAAAATTGTTGAAATTGAACAAAAAATCAACGAGCTTATTAAAACAAGTTCAACCGGAAGAAAAATAAAAGAAGGCGTTAACCTTTTAATTTTGGGTGAGCCAAATGTTGGTAAAAGCAGTCTTCTTAACGCCCTAAGCGCAAGCGATAAAGCAATTGTTACTAATATTGCCGGAACAACCCGTGACACAATCGAAGAAACAATTTTAATTAACGGCGTTAAGTTTAATATTATTGACACTGCCGGAATTAGAAAAACAACTGACATTATTGAAAAAATTGGAATTGATAAGGCAAAAGATAAGATTAAATCAGCAGATTTAGTTATAGTTTTGGTTGACGCAAGCAAAAAGCAATCAAAAGAAGACGAGGAGATTTTAAAACTTACTGACAAAACTAACCGAATTGTTGTTGGAAACAAAACAGATTTAATAAAATCCCCTGTTCAAAAAGCAGATTTATATATTTCAACAAAAGATGAAAAAAGTGTTAACAACTTAAAACAAAAAATTTATGAATTAACGCTTAAAGAAAACATAACAAATGCCTTGATTATAACAAATTTAAGGCATCTTGACGCATTAACCCGTGCTCAAAAAGCACTTAAAAAGGCAATAAAAAACATTGATGAAGATAGCCTTGACCTTATTTCAATTGACCTTAAAACCGCTTATTCTTGCCTTGGTGAAATAACAGGAAACACAACAAGCGAAGATATTATTGATGCTATTTTTGCTAAATTCTGTTTAGGAAAATAATGATGGATTACGATTCAATAGTTATTGGTGGTGGGCACGCTGGCGTTGAAGCCAGTCTTGCTCTAGCTCGAACGGGCAACAAAACCCTTCTTATAACTCTAACTAAAGAGAGTCTTTCTTTTATGCCTTGTAATCCTAGCATTGGCGGAACCGCTAAAGGTCATCTTGTTTGTGAAATTGATGCGCTTGGCGGCCAAATGGGAATAAGCGCAGACGCTAACTGCTTGCAAATTAGAATGCTTAATTTAAGCAAGGGCCCTGCCGTTTATAGCCTTAGGGCGCAAATAGATAAAAACGCGTATCACAGAAATATGCTTAAGGTTTGTGAAAACCAAGATAATTTAACAATTATTGAAGATGAAGCAAGCGAAATTTTAACTGAAGATAAAAAAGTTGTTGGTGTTAAAACAAAATCTGGCTTAACTTTTAGTTGTAAAAGCGTTGTTGTTTGTGTTGGTGTTTATCTTAACGCAAGAACAATAACAGGAACAGTTATAAAAGAAAAAGGCCCTGCAACTTTTGATAGAGCAACTCTTTTAACTAAAAACCTCGCTGACCTTGGTTTTGAAATAAGAAGGTTTAAAACGGGAACTCCCCCACGCCTTGATGGTTTAACTATTGACTATTCAAAATTTGTTGAGCAAAAGGGCGACTCAAATATTCAATCTTTCAGCTTTTTAACTAAGAAAACCCCTAAAAATATCTGCGTTTGTCACCTTGGTTACACAACACTTAAAACCAAGCAAATAATACTTGATAACCTTGATAAAGCGCCAATGTATAATGGTGAAATTAACGGAATTGGCCCAAGATATTGCCCTTCAATCGAAACAAAAATTGTACGTTTTGCTGATCACGACCGCCACCAACTATTCTTAGAGCCTGAAACGCTTGAAACCAATGAAATTTACCTTCAAGGAATGAGCACAAGCATGCCAAGCGATATTCAAAAGCAAATGGTTGAAAGCGTGCCGGGGCTTGAACAAACAAAAATAACAAAATGGGGCTATGCTATTGAATATGACTGCATTAACCCTCTTAACCTTTACCCAACCCTTGAGTCAAAACCTGTTTCTGGCCTCTATTGCGCCGGCCAAATAAATGGAACAAGCGGTTATGAAGAAGCGGGCGCCCAAGGCTTATTAGCGGGAATTAACGCCAACCTTTATAACAAAAATAAAGAGCAATTGATTTTAAGGCGTGATAATTCATATATTGGCGTTTTAGTTGACGATTTAACAACAAAAGGAACTAACGAGCCTTACAGAATGATGACAAGCCGCGCTGAATTTAGGCTTCTTTTAAGGCAAGATAACGCTGATATAAGACTAACCGAAATAGGAAGAAACGTTGGCCTTGTTGATGACGTTAGATATAACGCTTTCAAACGAAAAATGAAGTCAATAAATAAACTTAAAGAAGAAATTAAGCAGTCAATTAAGCCTTCAAAAACGCTTGACGAATTCCTTGCTCGCCATAATGAAAGCCCTGCTCCAAAAGGAATAACAATCGTTAATTTAATTAAAAGAAGTAACATTTCAATCTTTGATATCAAAAAAGAACTCGGGCTTTTAAAAGGCTATTCAAGAGAGGTTTTAAACCAAGTTAGCATAAGCGTTAAATATGCTGGCTATCTAACTCGTGAAGAACAATTAATTGAGAGAAACGCAAAACTTGAATCAAGGCTAATTCCTGATGATATTGACTATTTAAAACTTAAAGGAATAAGAATGGAAGCGCGAATGAAACTCGCTGAAATCAAGCCAAAAACAATCGGCCAAGCGTCAAGAATTTCTGGCGTTAACCCAGCCGACATTAACGTTTTAATCTTGCAATTAAAAAATTAAAGAAGCATTTTTGCTTCTTTTTTATTCCCAATAAATTTTGGGATTGCAATCTTTTGAAACTGCCCGCGCTTGCCCAATAACAAAGGCGCCTTTGCTAACGTCTTCGGTTACAGTTGTTCCAGCACAAATGTAAGCGTTATCACAAATATTAAGAGGCGCAACAAGATTAACGTTTGCCCCAACAAAAACGTGGTTGCCAATATGTGTTTTTTGCTTAATCTTGCCGTTAAAATTAGCAAAAACAACCCCACTCCCTATGTTACACCTCTCCCCAACAACCGCGTCGCCAACATAGCATAAATGACTGATTTTTGAAAGCCGACCAACACAGGCATTTTTTGTTTCGCAAAATGCGCCAACTTTAACCTTATCGCTTATAATCGAGCCCGGCCTAAGATTTGAAAACGGCCCAATCTCGCAATTTTCGCCAACCTCGCTCTTTTCAATATATGAGTTTTTAACGATTGTGTTTTTGCCAATCTTTGAATCAACAATAACGCACCCCGGCATAATAACCGCTCCCGCATCAATAATTGTTGTTCCGCTTATTAAAACCCCGGGGTAAATTATTGCAGTTTTATCAATTTTAACGCTCTTTTCAATAAGGGATTTATCTAATAAAGAGTTGAATTTTGGCTGCATAGAAAATCTCTCCTTTTAAGCCATTTTATGCTCAAAGGCCAAATTTTGATATAAAAAAGGCCCCTTTAGCCCAAAAAATCTAATAAAAATTGATTTTTTTATCAAAAACACGTAAATCTATTTGCTAAAAACCAATAATTTTGTTAAAATTAAGGTAATAAACAAGATAATATCTTGTTAAATTTAAGGAGGACGTTTATGAACAAAGGCGAATTTCTAAGAGCAGTTGCTAACGAAGCTGGAACAACTATTAAAGAAGCAACAGCAGTTTATGATGCTTATACTAAAGTTGTTTACGAAACTCTTGCTAAAGATCAAAAGATCGCATTAGTTGGCTTCGGAACTTATGAAGCTAAAAAGAAACCAGCTAGAACTTGCACTAACCCAATGACTGGTGCTAAAGTTAAAGTTGCTGCTTGCAAAGCTCCAACATTCAAGTTTGGTAAAGCTTTCAAAGATTCTTTAAACTAATCTTAAAAGAAAAAAGCCTTAACATCAGTTAAGGTTTTTTTATGTCTTTTTTATTTTTTGCTTGCCTTTTTGCTTTCTTTTAAAACTTTTTTAACGCTATAAAGGCGCTCATTTTTTTTCATAAGCATTTCATATCTTGCTTTGGCCTTTTCAATAACCTGCTCCCAGGTTATATAAAGATCGCGATGCGCCTGCTCTCCTATCCTTTCAATAAGCCCTTCTTCTTTAACAATATCATAAACCTTGTCAACAAATCCTTCAAGGCTGTTTTCAGCAACAAACCCATTAACGTTATCAGTAACCGTGCAACTCGTAACGCTTCCCTTTAAGAAAACTGCCGGAGTTTTAAAGCACGCCGCCTCAATTTGAACAATGCTTGAAACATCATAAAGGCTTGGGAATAAGAATAAATCAGCCATCTGGTAAAACGAATAAAGCCTGTTGCGGTCAGTAACGCTTCCAACAAGCGTAACTTCATTAGTTAGCCCAAGTTCGCTAATTTTTTCGCTAAGTTCTTTTTTATCTGGCCCCGAGCCAACAAAAAACATTCTAAACTTAACGCCCCTATCTTTAAGCGCTTTAAGCGCCTCAACTAAAAAGATAATGTTTTTAGTTTTAACAAGCCTTCCAACAAAAAGAAAAACCTTTTCATCGTTGCTAACGTTAAACTCTTTTCTAATTTTCTTTTCAAGTTCGTTAATGTTATCTGGCCTAACAAAATCTGTTGCATTTTCAATTAAATAATGATTGCCCTTAAACCCATAACTTATAAGCGTTTCAAGGCTGGCTTGGTGCATCGTCCAAACCTCTGTTGCCTTGTTAAAAACCTTCATAATATTGCTTAAAAGCATACTCGTTAATAATTCGCTCTTTGTTGCTTGGTAAAAATCTTTCTTATATTGACTATGAAAGGTTGCAACAACAGGAATTTTTCTCTTTTTTGCTAGTTGAATTGCAAAAGAGCCAAGGCTAAATGGGCTGTGAACGTGAATAATATCAATTTTCAACTTTCTTATTAAATCATTAAAATCGCCGTCAAGCGTTGGAAACGCAAGGTCATAGTTAACGGCCTTAAAATATAAACTTCCCGCCCCTAAAACAAGATATTTTTGCTTTGAAACGTGCCCCTTATGAAGCGGAGCGCAAACAACAACGTTATAATCTTTCGTTAGCCTTTTAGCGTAATTATCTAAAACTCTAACAACACCATCAACAATAGGATAATAAGCGTCAGTAAAAATGGCAATTGTTTTCTTGCCGTTAGCGTTAAAGTCTTTAATTTTCGCTAAACACTCTTTCTTATATTCTCTGTTTTTCTTAATATAACTATCTTCATCAAAGATTTGCGCAACAATTTTTTTAGCCATCTTCACCTCGTTATTTTAGTTTAAGTTTTTTTAACTTTTTAGTCAACGTTTTTACTAGATTTTTACTAATAAAGCCTTCTTTTTCGCCCAATTTTATAAGAATTTAAGAAAAAAACGAGTTTTAACAGATATTTTTTAAAAAACAGTATTGACAAACCGCAAAACCCGTGTTAAAATAAGCACGTAATTAAGTTTGAGTTACTTATTACTGAAAAAAGGAAATAATTCCTAAAAAAGCTATTAAGAACATTTCCCACTCTTAATATGCTAAAAACTCATTTTGTTTTATCCAGCAAAAGACCTTGGTTTATCCAAGGTCTTTTGCTTTATGTTAAATCTTGCTGAACAACAACATTTGCGTTGAAAACATAATCGTTTCCAGCATATTGGTTTTCACTCATATATGATGCTATTGGCCAAATCCAAGTAAACGTTATGGTAACAACTTGGCTAGCCGTGTTATTTGGCGTATATGCTATGTCTCCGCTAAAGTTAGCGCTTGAAAAGTCAACAGGTTCGTCTTGTCCGCTAAAATTAGTTTTAAACTGAATTGGCGGATAGTCAACTAATGGCGTTTGCTTGCTAAAAGTAACGCTCCAATTAGCATTAGTTTCACAATAACGGCAGTCAATCGTTAGGTCAAAAGTTCCCATAGAACCTGGACAAACTTTCGTTTCATCGCAAAGGTCATAAACAGTAACAGTTTCCGCAAGCGATAAGTTAAATGTGTCAGTTGTTGAGAAGTCTTCATCATTAACAACAACCCACCACCCTGCTGCCCTATGGGTTGAATCAAAACTGAGCAAACTAGAAAAACGAGCAGCCGAGGTTGCAATCGCGCAACCAACAACTGCCACAAACATGGCAATAATAACCAAAATTCTAACTGTTGACCCTTTAATTTTCTTCACTGTTTTATCCTTACTTGCTAGCCTTTGTTTGTTTTGTTTTCTTCCCCTTGCTTTGTTTTTTAGGCTCTTTAACCTGTTTTTCTTGTTTAGGCTTAACCTCTTTTTTAGGCTCTTTAACCTCTATATCTTTTTCAGGTATTTCAACCTTTTCTTTATTTTCTTCAAGCGCCTTAATTTGCGCCTTTAATCTTTCTTTTTTGATTTTAATAATTATAAATTTAATAATTGATGGAAGATAAAGAATAAATATTCCAAGCCCTAAGAAAACGAACATTCCAACCGGTGACTTGAAGAATTCAATAATGTTTCCTCCGTTCCTAGCCATAAAGACAACTCGCCCATAAATTTCATCATCTTTAATCCAGTTGTCATAGTCTGTTCCTGCTTGGTCAGGAGAGTTTCCAACATAATCTCCCTTCGTTCTATAACATCTTTCTCTTATAAGCGATTTCTCATAAACTTCAATAATTCTGTGAGTAACCGTTTTTCCATCTTTAGTTTCAAAAGTTATAACGTCGCCTTTACTATATTCCCCCTGCGCGTGAATAACTATTAAGTCACCAGCATTAATTGTTGGGCTCATACTTCCCGTTTCAATCTTAAGATTAGCATATCCTAAAAACGTAGGAACTTTATCACCACGGCTTTGTTTAATTAAAAAAACAATATCCGCAATAATACAGAATATTAAGATTGCGCTAAAAATCCCAAGCAAAACTTTAGCAACAATATTTAAAACTAATTTTGCTATTTCTTTCTTGGTTTTTTTAGGCTTAACTTCGCTAACCTCCTCCTCTTTTTTAGGTTCTTCTGGTTGAGGGTTTTTAGCCTTTTCTAGCTCTAATTTTTTGCGCTGTGACTTGCTCATAATCTCCTTAAACAAATGATGCGTTAACTGAAATGTTTATTTTATATTCTGATTGATATTGCCCATTAAGCGTATCAAGTTCATCATCAACATTAGGGTCCCAAAACCAAAACAGCCTATAAACTTGCGATTGCCCTGCTTCAAGGCGCTTGGTTGGAATAGTTATTGTTCCAATATCTTTATAACCTTCCCCACCAATAACATAAGTTTCACCCATCAACCTATATCTTAGTGAAAACTCATTTTCGTTATGTTCAGTTAAAGTTATTGAATATTCAATTGGGTGCGCATTAGCGTTGTTAATAACAAACCTATATTCTCCGCTGTCCCCCGGCGCTATGTAAGCGTCTGTGTTATATTGGTTGCTATAAAAGATTTTAAGGTTTCCGTTTTGCGTCCACTCTTGCTGGTTGCTTTGGTTAGCAACTTTTAAAACAGGAGCAGTGTTAAGATAATCATCATCAGGTTTAATTATTCCCGCAACAATTGTTCCGGTAACAGCAGTTGCTGAAATTAATGCAATTAATAAAGGAAACAAAACTGAAACAATCTTGTTAGCCTTAACTCGCCCAATATAAACGCTTGGCAAAACGTCAAATGACGTAGCACTTCGCCTTTTCGCATAAATGTTTTTGCTTTCATCAATCGTTCCGATAACGTCGCCTCGGCTTATGATATCGTTTTTGTTATAACCCGAAGCAGTGTCTTTAGTAACAACCGTTCCCCAAAGTCTGCCGTTTAAGTCAAAGATTTTGTTTCCCGAAGTTGTTCCAACAATCTGATTTTGCGAATCATAAATTCGCTTGCGTAATCCAAGCTTAGGTTTGCCAACAATTGGCATGTTCGTTAAACTGTTTTTAAATCTTGATTCGTCCATTTCCCTTTGTTTAATCCCGATTTTTCTTATGAAATTATGTTAAGTTTAAAGAACTTTTTAAACCTAGCAAAATTTAATAAGAAGTTTTTTGGCGGTCTTTTTATCCAAGATCAAAGACCAACCAAAAACCACTTAATTTAGGCTGATGCCTAATAATTCTAAAACTTAATTTTCCAATTAAGAAGCAATATATTGTTCTGCAACTAATGGAATGCTTACAGTAATTTCACTAACTGCAGCGTTTTGGTCAGCAGTTGCTAACTCAGCAATTTTGTTACCAAGGAAGGTGTCAAATAAATTGCCTTTGCTAGTCCAAGTTACAGTAACTGGAACAGTAACTTCAAGTGTAGTTTCAGCGTCAGCTGGCATTGCTGAAATTGTTGTGTGGCCACCTGAAGTAGAAGTTGTTAATGTCATTCCTTCAGTGCTGGCAGCAGTAACTACTGCAGCTGCAAAATCTTCAGCAACGGTGTTGCTACCAAGTGTAACAGTAAAGATATCAGCTAATGTTGTTGAAGTCGTAATATTAGTATCATCTTTACCAATTCCATTTGTTGAATCTTTATATTCAGCAAGTAATGCAGTCCATGCGGCAGAAGCAAACACACCAGTACCAGTAACTGTTGCACCTGCTTGTGCAACACTAATCTCAGTTACAACTTGTGAGAAGTATTCAATTGTTGCATCTTTGTGTTGAGAAACACCAGGAGCAACAAGACCAACACTAGCGCCAACGCTAGCAGTTCCACCTGTAACTAAGAAACCGGCAGCTTGAACTTTAGCGCCGCCTTCAACGTTGCTAGTGAACTTAGCGTAAGTTGAACCAATAACGCAAGTTGAAATGATAGTTAATGACAAAACTGCAAAAGCAATTGTCAATAACCAATTTTTCTTTTTCATTTTGTTTTTCTCCTTTAAAAATTTTTCTTTTTGAAGATTTATACAGGTAGCTACTTTACCGTTCTGCATAAATCATCAAATTCGGCGGATATATGGTTTTGTAGCAATCCGCCAAATTGTTTTTGAGCACCAATAATTTGATTGCTCTTTATCTTAACAGTTTCTTGGCAAACTGATAAAACCGAAGTTATTTGTTTTCTTTGTTTTCCTCCATCTCTTTGAGTTTTTTACGTAATTCCTCAAGCTCTTCATTAGCGCTTGCGCTAGTTTGCTTTTCAGCCTTGAGCTCGGCATTTCGTTTAACTAATTCATAAATGATTAAGGCAAGAGCAGGAAGACCAATGCAAACGATTAATCCCCAAACGCTTTGCATCCAATAAATAATTCCACCAAATCCAGCAAGCCTTAAAACAAACTTACCAACAACTTGGTCGCCCGTTATTGGCTCGTCAGGATAAGTTACGTTTTCGCCTTGAACATTTTGTTTAGGCGTTCCGTCGCTGTTTCTAACAATATTGTTAATTCCGGTTGTTGTTATGTGAACAACGCCTTCCTCGTCAATAGTAACCTTAGCAACCTTATGGGTTATAACGGCGCCAAGCGTTCCATCAGCGTTTTTCTCACGATATGAAATAACGTCGCCAACAACAATAGTTTTAACGTCAACCTCTTTTGAAATAACAAGGTCGTTAGTTTTAATTTGAGGATACATTGAGTCACTGAGAACAATTAGTGGTTTAAAACCAAAAAAACTTGGGACATCATTAGGATGAGCGATTGCCCCAATAATCAAAATAACGTTAATTAACAAAACAGGAACCATTAAAACCAACAAAACGATTGAAACAGTTAAAGAGGCAATTTCGCCCCCCGTTTTCTTTCTTTTAGTTTTAACTTGAGGCTCGCGAACCTTTGCTTCACTTACTTCAGGCTTAACTTCAGCCTTTTCTTTGGTTTTTTCTTCAGCCTTAACTTCAGCCTCTTTCTTTTCAACCTTTTCGGCTTTTTTAGTTCTTTGTTTTTTTACTTCAGCTTTTTCTTCAGCTTTAACTTCTGCTTTTTCTTCAGCCCTTTCTTCGGCTTCAAACATAGCAACTGAATCGTTAGATACGTCCATAAAAGACCTCCTGAGGTTAGTTTTGGAATCTTGCCAACTTTTATTCATTTGGCACCACTCCACCATAACAAATTTAATATAACATATTAAAAAGTTTTTTCAAAATAAAATTCGCCATTTTTCTTAAACAAATCTTAATATCTTTAAACGTAGTTTAAAAGTTATTGTTATGTTTTTTCATAGGCGTTAAAGAAACTTGTTAACATTTCTTTAACTTTTTGTTAAAAAATCGCAAAAAATTATACCTAAAAACACCAAATTTTGCCATTTTTGACACTTTATAAATAACATTTTGCAGTTTTTAAGCAATCAGCAATCAATTTCTTAACTAAAACAAACTAATTTCTGCAAAACAATAAAAATTAGAATTAAATATCACCTTTTTATTAAAAATTTAACAAATTTTAATCATTACTTATTAATTAAATAACAATAGTTAAGCAATAAAGATTTTGTTAACTTTTAACATAATTTTTATTGGTTTTATTAAAACTCTTGCAAAACACGTTAAAACCTTGTATAATAAAATCACCTTGTGTGCTACTGTGGCTCAGTGGTAGAGCACCGCATTGGTAATGCGGCGGTCGCGAGTCCGATTCTCGCCAGTAGCTCCAATAAAAAAACCGGCTTAATGCCGGCTTTTATTTTTTCTTTATTCATAAGGGCGATCTTCATTGCTTATAAACGCATAAGCAACGGCGCCAGGCCCAACATGAGCGCCAATAATTGGCCCCATAATATAAACCTCGGCTTCAACGCCATATTTCTCCTTTAACATATCTCTTAACTTTAAGGCAAGAGGCTCGTTATCAGTATGAACAATTCCGATATATGGGAAATCTTTATTTAAAGTAAAGTTCCCAAAATCATTAACGATTGATTTAAGCGCTTTATTTAAGCCAATCTCCTTCCTGCAAACTTTAAGTTTTCCGTCACGGCCAAACTCAATAATTGGTTTAACTTGCAATAATGAGCCAATATTAGCGGCAGCTTTACTAATTCTTCCGCCACGCGCTAAAAACTTAAGGTCGTTAGCCAAAATGAAGTGTTGAATATGATGTTTAATATTGTTTAAAACCTCAACTGCTTCTTCTTTTGTTTTTCCTTCGTCACGCATTTTTATTGCTGCTTTAACAACAAAACCTTCACCACGCGTTGTTGTGTCACTTTCAATAGCAACATAATCAATATCAGGAAATTCTTTTTTAACAATTTCTATTGCGGCATTGGCGTTGTCAACAGTTGGGCTTAAGCCATAACCTTGAGAAATGTGAAGAAGTTGTTTAACGCCGGCTTTAGCAAGTTTTGTAAACATATCAACGTGCGCCTGAACGTTTAATATTGAGGTTTTAGCAATTGAACCATTTCTTAACCTATTATAGAAATCAACACATTGCTCATATCTTGTATAGTTGTCATATTCGATTTCTAATTTGTCGCCCGTTGTTATGTTATATTCAAGTGGCGCAAAAGAAACGTCATATTTAACGTATTCATCGGCATAAAAATCGCAGGTGCTGTCTGTTGAAATTTCAAATTTTCTCATAAGTTTCTCCTTATTCAGCCTTATTTTCCTCGGCGGCTAACCTTTCTTCATTTCTTAATAATCTTTTATAGCCCGCAACAAGTTTAGGGCGAGTATATCTTTGAACGATTATTGGCATAATTTGTAAAAAAATGTTAACAATCATAACAGGAAGCGAAATATAAAGCAAATATCTTAGTGGCATTATAACCAAAATTAGTGGCGCAACAAAAATTGTTATTAAATGCATAAGTTCGGCAAGCGCAGTTTCGTGAATAAAAGTTAACATATATTCACTGTTAGGGTTTTCAGGAACTTTTGTTTTATCAAAGAATTTAAGCGTTTTGCCAAGTTCTGGGATCTTATCTTTAAACTTTCTAACGCCGATCTTTTCGTAAAAAGTTCGCTCGCCTTTTCTTTCGTTAAAAAACTTTGAAAAAGGATTAACTTTTTTGCTAATTAGCCTTATAAACAATGCGCAAAAAGCATCTAAAACCATTGAAACGGCAATTCCAAGAACGGCCAGCCCGATAACGCCCCAAACCGTTGTTCCCATTGCTTGCAAGAAGAAAAGACTATCAACCAAGGTTACAATAATAACTGCTATTAAAATTATTAAACCATATAAAAGCATAAGTGCTCCCTTTTTCTAATGTTTAATTTAAAGCACTGTTATTTTATCATAATTTAGTTTTTTGGGCAAACAAAATTGTCTTTTTATGGTTATTCGTTTGCTAAAAAATTTTAAGAGGTTTATAATAATAGTGGTTTAGTTAATTGTTGCTCTCTAGCGAGGGCAGTGTTTTTTGGACTTCTTTAACTAAATTTATTATCATCTTGGAGGAAAATTATGAAAATTGCAGTTTCAGCTGAAAGCACGGTTGACCTAACAAAGGAACTAGCAGAAAAATTTGATATTAGTATTATCCCTTACCCTGTTATTATGGGTGACAAGGAATATCTTGACGGCGAAATAACCAGCAAAGACATTTTTGACTTTGTTGCTAAAACAAATATTTTGCCAAAAACCAGCGCTATTAACGAAGAAACTTATGAAGACTATTTTAAAGGTCTTTTGAAAAACTATGACGCCGTTATTCACGTTTGTCTTTCAAGTAAAATTAGTTCATCAATTAAAAACGCAACTAATGCGGCTAAAAAATTAAAAAATGTTTATATCGTTGACTCTGAGTCACTTTCAACAGGTATTGCCCTTCTCTGCATCAAAGCAAGAGAAATGGCAGAAAAAAATATTGAGCCTCAAATTATTGCAACAACACTTAGCGAACTTAGCAATAAAGTTCAAGCAAGTTTTGTTTTAGAGAAATTAAAATATCTCGCTAAGGGCGGAAGGTGCAGTTCAATCTTAGCCTTTGGCGCTAATCTTCTTTCAATAAGACCTCAAATTGTTTTAAATGATGGCAAGATGGGCGTTGGCAAAAAATATCTTGGCAAATTTGATAAATGCGTTTGCAAATATATTGATGACACGCTCGCTCAAAACACAAACCCTGACCTTGATCACGCTTTTATTACTTACACAACTTCAAACGATATTCAAGTTAATTACGCAAAAGAAGCGCTTAAAAAAGCCGGTTTTGTTAATATTTATGAAACAGAAGCTCACGCAACAATAACAAGCCATTGCGGGCCAAATACCATAGGAATTTTATTTATAAACAAATAAAAATGCGCTTTTTGATTTAAAATCAATATTAAATTAAAACTAAAAATAAAAAAACTTGCAAATTTGCAAGTTTTTCTTTTATTTATAATGCTTTTTCTTCATCTTGGTAACTTTGAAGAACGAAGTTTTCGTTATTGTTATATTTTAATTCGCCACCAAGTCTATTCTTATCTGGGGTTTTGCCATAGTTGTCATATTTAGAGAAGTCATAATTAGAACAAAACTCAACAAAATAATTTTTATCAGGCCCACTTAAAATTGCCTCAACAAGAAAACCTCTTAAATCAGTTAACTCATTTTCATCATAAACGTTCTTCTCATTATATTTATAACGATAATGTTTAACTTTGCTATCGTAATCTGCTGAGCGCATTAAAGTTATCTTAATTTTATCATAAACCTCTTTAGGATAATAGAAAGTTGTTTTATATTTACCATCTAAAGAATAAACAACGCTATAATAATCGGCTCCATCTTTAGTTGTTGTGTAATCTTTAAAATCCCAAGTTCCTCTGTTTAAATCGCCATTATTTGTAACGAAAATTCCAGCATCTGGGTTTGAATCACTTAACTTTTGGCAGATAAATAATTGTAAGTCATTTAACAACTTTTTATCTAACTCAGCATATTCTGGGCTAAAATAAAGAACATATGGCTTGCCATATTCAACTTCTTGGGGTATTTCTGGTTCGGTTGTGCTAGTTGTTTCGGTTGTTTTACCATTATTTGTTGAAGTTGTTTCATTAGTTATTCCAGGTTGACAGGCAGTTAGCGCAGTTGCTATAACAACAGTTGTTAAACCTAAAGCGATTGCATTTCTAATGTTTTCTAAAGTATTTTTATTTGTTCTTTTATATCTTTTCATATAAAAAACCTCTAATGAAATTATATCATTAGAGGCCCAATTTGTCAATAGTCACTTGTTTTAATCTTATAAATTAACAATTAAACTATATAAATCGTTCATTTGGTTAGAAATATTATCATCATCTCTCAACACATTAAAACTAATCTTCTCTTGTGAGTTTTCATTTTCAACAATTTCAGCAATAGTGTTAGTTAATGAATCGGCTAAGATTTTAACATTATTAAACCCATTGCTTTCATCAGGAATTAAACCTGCTTTAAACTTACCATTATTAACAAAAGACGTAAAGCACTCATAACTATCAAAATTCCCAAGAACTTCAATAAAATTATCTAAACTTAAAATTAACAAATCTCTTTCGCTTAAAACTTGCTGATTATTAGAACTATTTTCTTCCGATATGTTATTTTGCTCAACAGCGTTGTTCTCATCAGGCTCGTTTTGAATATTTTGCTCAACACTTTCTGTTTGAATATTATTCTCTAAAATATTAGCACTAGTTTTATTAACAGGGCTGTTAAAAATTGCTGGCGTAAACATTTGGCCAACAACTAAAGCAACAAATAATGTAAAACATAATGCTATTTTCTTCACAAAATTATTATATCGAAAGTTGTCGAAATTTGCAATGTTTTTAATAAATAATCGCCAATAAAAAAGATAGCTCTCGCTATCTTTTATTATTAAGGAGTTAACCTATCTGGCCCTCTGAACAAGAATTGAGCTTCTTTAATTGGAATATTTAAAAGAATCATTGTTAACCTATCAACACCGATTGCAAATCCGCCGTGAGCAGGCATTCCATATTTAAAGAATTCAAGATAAAATTCAACATCTTTAGTTAAGCCTTTCTCTTTTGCATTTTTTGCTAGTTCATTAAGCCTATGCTCTCTTTGCGCTCCGCTTGTTATTTCAATTCCTTTCCAAATAAGGTCATAGCCTTGAAGGTGTCCGTTTTGCCTCATATGATAGAAGGCTCGTTTATCTGCTGGGAAGTCTGTAACAAAAAGGAATTCGTGATTAAACTTATCTTTAGCAAGCCTTTCGCAAAGCCTTTCAGCCTCAGTTGTTAAATCTGTTTTTTCACTATCTTCAACTTTAAACCCATATCTCTTTTCTAATTCGTCATAAATATCAGCAAGTCTCATCATTGGGAATGGTAATGTTGGAACATTTAATGTTATTCCATAAAGATCTTCAAGTTTTTGGCCATATTTTTCTTTCGTTTTCTTCAAAGCATAAGTAAGCATTTCTGCTTCAAGATTCATAACGTCTTCATAAGAATCAATAAAACTTATTTCAACATCAAAACTAGTAAACTCTGTTGCGTGTTTTCTAGTCCTGCTCTTTTCTGCTCTAAAGCAAGGCGCAACTTCAAAATATTTTTCAAAACCCGCAGCCATTGCCATTTGTTTATAAAATTGTGGGCTTTGAGCAAGATAAGCCTTACCATCAAAATATTTAACTTCAAAAACTTCACTTCCACTTTCACTAGCTGTTGCTATAAACTTAGGAGTGTGGATTTCAACAAAGTCATTATCTAACAAATAACTTCTCATTGCATTAACAAAATAACTTTGAACTTTAAAAATAAGTTGGTTTTTCTCGCTTCTAAGGTCAACCCATCTATAATTAAGCCTTGAATCAATATTAGCCTCATTATCAATTGGCATTGGGTTAGCAATAGTTACAATTTCAATCTTAGATGGAATAAACTCTTTACCACCATTTTTAACATTTGGGTTAACTTTCATAACCCCTTCAAACGAAACAACACTTCCTTGGGTTAGTTTTAAAGCATCTTCAATTAGGTTAGCATTTAACTCTTTATCTAAAGAAACTTGAATGAAAGCGCTAGTGTCTCTAAGCATAACAAAAACCATATACCTAGTGTCTCTAACCTTATCAACAAACCCAGAAATTTTTGAAACTTTATTCTCTTTCAAACTATCAATTAAACTTCTTTTCATTGTTTTCTCCATAAATTATATTTTAAACAAAATTAACTTTGAGTCAATTAAATATTAGGTTCGTCTAACCCTTCTGCTATAATTGCGTCAGCAACTTTCATCTTTAAAGTGTCAAACATTACCCAAACAGCCTTCTTTGCCCTGCGCTTATAATCGCTGTTTCTTCTATCACAATCGCAGTCTTCAATTTTATAGAAAGTGTTTTTTAACATAATTCTAGTTTCATCGCTCTCAACCCTGTTAATTTTAAAACTAAGGTTGCCATTATCTAATTTTGTTACCTTTAAAGTGTTTTTGCTATCATCACCCATAATAACTGGGTTTGTAACAGGAATTCTTTTGTTTTTATAAATTATATCTTCATAAGCAAGGCTAACCAATGAATCATAAACAGCACAATCTTGATCAATAATCATTTCATCGCCTAAAGCATCAACGGCTATATTTAAATCATCTAAAAGCGTAAAAGAAAGACTCTTTTCTGTTTGTTTATCAGTTATCAAAATGTGAATCAAATCGTTACCAATTCTGCCACTATTTTTACTTATTTGCCTTGTTCCAAAATCATATTCATATTTATCATCAGAAAAGAAAGCATTTGCGTTTAACATAAAAATTTTCTCCTTAAATATATTTTACTTATTTTAAAGATAATTTCAATATTTAAGATAATATAAAATAAAAAAGATGACTAAATAGTCATCTTAAAAAATTTCTTTTAAAATCTCCATAACGTCTTCACGGGTCAAGATCTTGTTATTTGTTACGCTTGCCCCATCATTCATCGCCTTTTCACAAATTAAATCAAGTTCTTTTTCAGTTGCGCCATAGTCAGTTAATTTTAATTCTATTCCGGTTTTTTCTTGAACTTTTGTTATTAATTCTTCAAGTTTATCAATAAACGTTGTTGCCCTCTCATTTGGCTTTGTGTAAGCAAAAGTGTCCTCATTTGTTAAATATAATAAAAGATTAGAATATTCAACGTGGTTAACGTCTTTATTAAACCTAAGGCAAGGAACAATTAGCATCATCATTGCAACGCCGTGAGGAACGTTTAAAACTGCCCCAAGCGCGTGGCCAATGGCGTGAACAATTCCAACCATTGAATTAGAAAAAGCAAGCCCCGCCATATTGCTGGCTAAAAGCAAATTAGATTTTGCAACATTATCGCCATCGAGCGCATCTAGTAAGTTCCCTGCAATTAATTTTACTGCCCCAAGCGCATAAACATCACTAATTGGATTTTTTTGAAGGCTTGAATAGGCTTCAACTGAATGAGTTAAAGCATCAATAGCAGTTGAAACTAAAAGTTTAGCAGGTAAATTTTGTGTCATCTTTAAATCTAAGAAGCAGCAATCAGGCAATAACTCACTTGAAATAAATTCAAGTTTTGTTTTTGTTTTAACGTCTTTAATAACAGCAACCGCAGTAACCTCGCTACCCGTTCCGCAAGTTGTTGGAACAACAATAAAGGCAACATTATTACCCTTCTTAACAATTTCGTTGCCAGAAAGCGTTATAATGTCTTCGCAGTTTTGAGATAAAACTAACTTAACTCCCTTAGCAGTGTCAATAACTGATCCCCCACCAACAGCAACAATACCATCACACTTATTGTTTCTATAAAGCCTTGCAATTTGATTAATAGTTAATGTTGAACTATCCGCTGGAATTTTAGTAAATTCTGTTTTAAACTTAACCGGTTTTACCGCTTTTTTAAAAACATCTAGCGTTCCGCAGGCAACTAAGCCTTCATCACTTAAAAGAAGTGGGTTCTTACAATTTAAAAAATCTAATTCATAAGCAAGGTTAGCAAGTGCGTTTTCCCCACAACAAACTTTAACCTGACCATTAAATTCAAAATAATTACTCATAAAACCTCCTCATTTTGTGATTTTTCTTCAATTTCTGTAACATTTTCAGCATTTTCTGCGTCAATTATTTCAATTTCTGCAGTTTTTTCTTTATTTTTATTAATTTCTTCTTTTGTTTCTTTCTTTTTCTGCAATTTTGTCTTTTTAACTTCTATTTTATTGTTATTTTTATTATTTTCTTTGCTTTGAAGTTTATTAGCAGAACCAAAAAGAACAAACCAATAAAGTTTTATTGAAGCAAACTCTTTTGGCGTTTTAGGAAGAAACTTTTTAGTTATAACCCTAGGAAGAAGATACTTTTGCGCAATCTCAATTAGCCTAACAAGAATAATAGCAGTGTTAATATTTCCGCTTAATAAAATATCATGCCTGCAAAAACTTTCCCTAACACCAAACTTACCTAAAAGGCAGGCGCTAGCAGATTTTTTGTTTTTAAAAATGATTTTTATTTCTTCATTAAACTCCTCTTTATTTTTATTAGAAAAAGTTAGTCTGTTTTCTTTTTTATAAATTTCAAGCAACGTTTTACCACCAAAAATTTGCATGCTAACTTTTAAGTTAGTTGGCAATGAATAAAATTCTTTTTTTGCTAAACTTTCTTTTTCTTTTAAATAAACTAATGCTTTACCAAGCAATTTGCTTATTGTTTTTAAAACAAAAAAACTTGCCATTTTCTCTCCTCGTTTTATTATAACATAGCAACAATAAAACGCAAAAGAAATAGCAAGTTATTCGAAAATTAATTAGATCCTAATACATTCCCAACCTTATATGCAACGCTTGAAGAAAGAGTGTCGTTAACCTTTCCCCTTAATCCGTCAGTTCCAAAAAATAAACCCATAAAAACTCCTTAAATTTTCTTAATTCATTTTATGAATAGCATTTTATTTTTGAAATAAAAAAGTGTAGCCTTTGCTACACTTTTTTTATCATAGTTAAATATTTTAAAGTTCTTTTTCTTGTTCATTAAATGGCCATGACTCAACTATTGAATCAATTAGATCATTTCTGTTAAATGTAATTTGATCTCTATTTAAAACTTTTAATGGTTTATGTAATGCATACGCAACACCCAAATCAAAAACGCTTCCCGTACTTGATTGATCATAATAAATATTTACTTCTTGTGATGATGCTACTGCCTCAGCATTTTGCCTGCAAATAGAATAGCCACCAAACAAATCAGTTTGCCTTGTGTGAAGATGTGGCGCATGAATTTGATAACCATTATTGTATTTTTCTTTAACAAAGTTTTCTATCCAGGTTTTTTGCTCTTGAGTTGCATTTCT
>JAILMD010000056.1 GCA_024692805.1 bacterium
GAAAAAGAAAATTCCATTGCAAAATACTGCCCACAAATAAAAAACTTTTGGGACTACGAAAAAAATGGGAAAATAACTCCAGAGCAAATTTCTCATGGTAGTGAAAAAAAGATTTTTCTTAAATGTCCTAATGGACATGAATGGTCTACTAAAGCAAATTATTTTTGTAAATATACTTGGTGCCCTTATTGTTCAGGTCGCAAAAAAATTATATGAAAAAAATGATATGTTCAAACGCTAGTACCACTGCTCCGCCAATCGTAACCTAAATTGAACATCTCAATTTAGGTTTTTTATTGCAATAAAAAACACATTAAGTAAACAATACTTAATGTGTTCTTTTTTATTCTAAATGTTGTTATTAAATCAAAATTCTACATGCAGCTTCTTCCGCCATCAATAAGAATTGATTGGCCGGTTATATATTTAGATTCATCGCTTGCAAGGAATAATGCTAAATATGCCATATCAATAGGGTTTCCGATATATCCCATAGGCACTTGATTTGCTAAAAATTCAAGAACATCTGGTTGAAGGCCTTTTAAAATTGCTGTGTTAAAAATTCCTGGGCAAACTGAGTTAATTCTAATATTATCTTTAACATATTCAGCTGCGGCGTTGGTTGTCATCATTCTAATAGCGCCCTTTGCTGAGCAATAAGCGGTTGAGCCAACAGTTGCTCTGAATCCACCAATTGAACCAGTATTAATAACGCTTCCGCCACCAGATTTAAGCATAAGTTTAATGCTTTCTTTCATAACAAGGAAAGCGCCCCTAACAAGAACGTTATAAAGCATATCCCACTCTTCAACAGGATATTCATGAACCCTATAAGGCTTTTTATTGTTAATTCCAGCATTGTTGCATAAAACATCAAGCCTGCCAAATTTGTCTTTTGCAACCTTAACCATCTTTTTAACTTGGTCTTCTTTTGTTACGTCACAAATAACAGGCGTAACATCTAGCCCACTTCCATTATATTTTTTCATAATCTCTGGATTATAGTCTGCTGCAATAACATGCGCTCCCTCTTTTGCAAAAAGCCTTGTCATTTCTTCACCAAATCCAGAATTTGCACCAGTTATAATGCAAACCTTGTTTTTTAATCTTCCCATAAAAACACCTCCATTATTACTTTTAGTTTAACATAATTTATTTTTTACGCAAAACAAAATTAACACATTAACAAATTATTCACTATGCCTTATATTTTATTAAACAAAATATTTTTTCGCCAAAGGTTTTTATTTAAAAATAAAAAACCTACTATTTTAGCAAGTTCTTTTCTATAAGTTGTTTTATTGCCCTTCCCCTATGCGAAACTGAATTCTTTTCTTCTTCAGAAGCCTCGCCAAAGGTTTTGTTTAAGTCATTTGAATAAAACAAACAATCATAACAAAAACTTGTGTCGCCAATTTCACTTGTTGTTATTTTTCCAAAACTTTTGCCTTCAACATAACTATAACTGCCGTCTGGTTTCATAACAGTTAATAAACAAACAAAGTTTGCGTTTCTATCTTCTTTATCTTTTAATTCATCAAGAAGTTTATTTCGGTTTGCTTGGTTGCTATGGTTGCCAGCAAAGCGCGCGCTATAAACCCCTGGCGCACCACCAAGCGCATTAACGCAAAGCCCACTATCATCAGCAATAACCATCATTTGTTGGTTTATTGAATTTAAATAATTTGTTATTGCTCTTGCCTTAATTAATGAGTTTTCTAAAAAGGTTTCCCCATCTTCAATAATGTCATCAAAAAAGCCAATGTCTTTTAAAGACAAAATGTTAAATAAAGGCAACATTTCTCTAAACTCTTGAATTTTATGAGCGTTGTTTGACGCTAAAACAATAGTTTTCATATTTTTTCCTTTTGAAAGATTATAACATTAACAAATTGTTTAGTCTATTAAAAAGCAGCCTTTTGGCTGCTATTTTATTTTCCCATTTCTTCATCAGGTTCTTCTGTTTCTTTAGTTTGTTGAGGGGCGATTGGCTCATCAATAACAACCTCGCTTGCCTCAGTTGCATAAACATCAACAACCTTAGGAACTTCTCTGTTTTGGTATTCTTCTAAATATTCTTCAAATGAAACATAATCATCAAGTTTAGGAACAGGAATTGTTTTATCTCCATTTAAGTTAGACCCAAGGTCAGTAATAGGTTGCTCATATTCAACTTCTTCGCCAGCCTTTCTCTTTTCTTCTTTAAATTGGCGAACAAGTTTGTTATGCCTATCAATTCTTCCGTTTTCAATTAAAACGTCTCTTATTTTTTCTCTGCCCTTTTCTCTTGTTTCGCCTAAATAATTTCTATATTCTTCCAATATTCTTTCCATAATATCATCAGAACTATCAATTATTCGGTTTTCAATTTTCGCGGTAACAATGTCTGCTCCGCGATAATTAACTTGGTGAGCAATATAACTAATTGGGTTAACATAAACAACATAAGGGCGCTCACCTTCACTTGCGTTTTTATTCTTTTCAACCGTAACTCGATACCAAAAACTGCTTGGCGCAAGGTCACCATCACGAATTGAGTTGTATTCAGCGCCAGCCGCAACCGAGCCTTTAAATGGAGCATATCCTCCGCTAGAAATCAAATAAATTGGCTTGTTAATTTTTTTGCCATTAACATTTTCGCCAACAACACTGCTCTGAAAATAATTCATACAAGTTTGGGCAACATAAATATCAGCCCCTGCGCGCTTGGTTGCCCTTTCTTCCATCTTTCTGCCAACGTATGATGCTGTTATAGCAGTATTTTGCCAGTTAATTGTTCTAATTCCAACATTTGTTGGGCCTAACATTTCGTCTTGAATTTCAGTATTTATTAAAGCATCATTACAAACTTTGCCTTTAAGCCCCAAAGCGTTTTGCAGAATGTCTAAAACATCAATTTGATGATTTTTTAAAATGCGGTGTTCATCAGTTCCCCTAACCATAGCAACAATTTTTCCATCTTTTGCTAGGTCTTTGAAAAGTGAATAAAAATATGCAATTTGGTTTTCATAAGAAAGCATATTCCCGTTTTGCGTTTTAGGAATAAATGAAAACAACCCGCCGTTTAAAATAACAACAGAATTTTCGCACGCCTTCATAAGCTCAACGTTATATTCAAGTTCTCTAAGATATGGGTTCTTTTTGCCAAAATTTATGCCATTATTGTCAACAGTTGTTAAAGTATAACCCATGTCAACGCCGCCAATTAAATTAAGGCCCATATCATTAGTTTTAAGTTGATAGTTAAAAACATTAGGCGCTGTTTGGTTAATATCAACCTCAGTTGCCTCTAAAATTCCCTTACGAATATCATCGCCGAGTTTTATGATTCTATCTAGATTGGGTTTCTGCGTTAAATCTGCTTCTTCTTTCATTTTCTCACATTCCCCTTTCTTCTTCGTTTTCGTTATTTTCATGTTGTTTATCTAGCTTTTTAATAACTTGCTCTATTGAAGGTTTTTTAGTTTTTCCAACATATTCCGCAAACCCTTTTGGCTCTTTTAGTTTATGTTTTTCAGCAATTTTAGCCGCAACCTCTTCAAACATTTTTTCTTCTCGTTGTTTGATAAAATCCATAGCCATTTCAACTAAAGTTTCTGCGTCATCATTATATTTATTTTCAATCTCGCTAATAACACTTTCTGCTTGAGTATATCTTTTAACTTTAATGCTTGAATTAAGTGAATTGGTTGGCGTAAAGAAAGCATATGCTGGAATAAACTCTGGTTGTTTTATTCCCGTTGCGCTAATCTCGTTGGCAAATGGGTTTTTCAAACTTGTTATTTGAACCCAAACTGCCGTTTCTTTCTTAACATCTGGCAAAGCCATTCCTGCGCCATAAGTTCCACCACCAGAAGCAGGAAGCGTTAAATAAAGAACATCATGATAAACTTGCTCACCATTTTCATTTGTTCTAATAAGGCGAACAGGGCCCTGTTGAGAATGTTTATGAGTATGCCCAATAACACACATATGCGCGTTATCAACATTTCTTAAAAGTCTAAACACGCCATCGATATTTCTTATCCCCGTTCCGTGATGGCTAACAACACCAAAATGGAACTTGCCATCTTTTGCTTTTGGCTGTCGCAAAATAATATCAGTGTTAGCGTAAAATGGAGCATAAGCCTCGCCAACGCCAGCAAGTTCTGCTGCAATTTTTGACGCGCTTAAACCAACTTGGCGTTGAATTCTATCTTCGTGATTCCCCGAGTGAACAACAACAATCTTGCCGTTGTTTTCTAACCTGTGTAAAAGAGAAGAAAGCCCAGAGTTGCCGTTAGCCAATTTCACCATTTTGGCGTAAAAATCTAACTGCTCCCCTGGGGTTAAAAGATCTTCATAAATATCTGATTTGCTACCTAAAATAGCGGAGTTAATGCCATCACCTAAAATGAAAATAATAGCATTTTCTTGACTATCAGCATAAAGTAAAGTTTCGGTTAAACCTTTAATATCAAAATCGGAAGACCCAATGTGAGGGTCGCTTAAAAAACAAACTTGCAAAGCATCAAATTTGTTTGAATAATCTTTAACAATGTTTTTTACGGTAACGTTTTCATTGTTATAGGCAATATTGCCAACTAAATCCTTATATTCTCTGTCTAAATTAGAAATATCAAATTTACTTGCCATAACTTTTGCTCCCAAAATCTCTTTTTGCGTAATGCTATTATAAGGTTTTAAAAACTAGTTAAAAATTATGTTACCTACATTCGTTATTATAACACATTATTAATTTTTGCCCAACTCATAATAACAACTTTTTTGTTTTTTATGAAAATTTAACAAAATTGTCGATTAGTTCATTTGCTCGTTTAAAACCACTACCTCTCTTAATTTTAAATATAAAAAATGTAGAGAAAATCTCTACATTAAAACGCCATAACGGCCTCACTTTCTTCTTCTAATAACTTATTATGATATTCTTTAAATTGCTTGCGATATTCTTTTCTTTCTTGTTCATCTAAGTTGCAGCAAATATAAAGTCCAAAAACAACATCTACGTTGTTATTGTTATTTTTTATTGCAAAATTTCTATTCTCCATAACATCGGTCATAACGCTAAAATCATTTATATAAAACCTACAAATTCTATCTTCTATATAATAATTAGCATCAACAACATAAGTGTCTTGGCCTTTGATTCTTTTACATTCAACTATGTTAATATTGTTAAATGCATATTGGTCAAAAAAGTCAGATAAAAACAAAAACTTACCAAACCTTTCACTTGCTTTATCAAACCACATATCTTTAATCTCCAAATTAATTTTAACATCAGAACCAATTATTGTCAATGTTAAAAAATTTTACTTATCTATTGATCTTTTATTGTTAACCTTGTAAAGAATAAATGAAGTTAAATAACTAACCCCAAAAATAATTACGGCACAAACAAAGGCAATTATAAGCCCTCTTTGCGCAAAGGCATACCAATCATAAACTAAGTCAACAGCGCCATCTTTAAAATGGGTTAAAACAACCACTAAATAAAATATTGAATAAAGGAAAACGTGAATTAACGCAATAAAAGTATGCTTAATTTTTAACTTGGGCATTTCTTCAAAGAAAATAAAACTAATCGTGCTAATAACAGGAATAGCGAAATGAAAGAAGAAGTTGCAGTTAACATAAAGCGAGAAATAACCTTCTTCAACCAAAAAGCCCAAAAATAACGCAACAACCAAAAAGGTTAAAATTAAGTCAATTGTTGCTATATATCGCACTATTCTAACGGCAAAAGGTATGCGTTTTTGCGTTTTTTGTTCTCTAATTAAATAAATTATATATAAAAACGCAGTAATTCCTGCAAAAATGTTAGATTGAAGCGTAAAAAACTTTAAAAAACCAATTCCGTGCTCAATTGGCTTTGTGTAAACAATATAAACTTCACAAAAACAAAGAATGCTTCCCGCAACCGCCATTAAAAAAACAACAATATTTAAAACTAATGCAATTTTCTGTTTCTTTTCCATAGCCTTATTTTAGAAAAAATAGATTGTTTTGTCAAATATTAATTATTAACAAAAAAGAGAGTCAAATTCTCTCTTTTATTGTTTTCTCAGTAAATTCAATTAGTTTATCAGCGCCCTCTTTAACTTTCTTTGCGATTTTGTTAATTTTAGGGTATCCCCACCCTCCAAAGAGTTTATTTGGCCCAACAATTGTTCCCGCGCTAACGTTATGCGATAAAGCGAAAATGAGCGAAAGCGAAGATTTTTCAGGCGAGTTAAACATCCATTTAATTGCCTTCGCCGCTTTGCCAACCTTTTTGCCATAAGCATTAACCCCTAATGGTGTTATAGCAATTCCGGGGTGAGTCATAATAAACTTAATATTAGTTTCTTTATATTTTTGAGATAGATAATAAGTATATTTTGCTAAGCATAATTTTGAACGCGCATAAACTGGAACATTTTTATATTGTTTCTCAAAGAAGAAATCGTTATAATTTATCTTTTTAGCAAACTTATGAATCATTGAAATTGTTGTGACGTAAACAACTTCATGATTTAGGCTTTTTAAATAAGGTAATAACTTTTGAGTTAAATAATAAACGCCAAAATAGTTAACGCCAAGAACTTCTTCAAGACCGTCAGCAGTTTTCTCCCCTGGCCTATGAAAAACGCCAGCATTGTTAACAAAAACATCAAAATCTATTTTATTATCTATTATTTGATTAACAAAAGCGTCAATTGAAGAAAAATTTGCTAGGTCAAGTGAAAGAAGTTCAATTTTAGCGTCAGGATAATCCTTAATTAAACTACTTTTAGCAACTTCCGCCTTGCTTTGATTCCTACACGCCATAATAACACGGGCGCCAAGATGAAGGCAAACTTCTGCAGTTTTAAAGCCAATTCCGCTATTTGCGCCGGTTATTAAAATTGTTTTATTAGATAAAGAAGTGGCATTTTTATTAAGCCACTTTATTGTTTGTTTATTTAAACTCATTTTTTAAATTCCCAAAAATTCTTTCCAAAGGTTTAGTTCTTTTTTGCAATCGCTCAAATTATCCATTTCAATAAAAATTCTAAGCAATGGTTCAGTTCCCGAAAACCTAATAAGCGACCAATTGCCGTTAGGATAATAAACCTTTAAACCATCATCATAACAAGTTTTTTCAACTTTTAGATTAAGTTTTGGCATTTCTTTTTTCTCATAAATTTCTTCTTTAATTCTTTTTGCTTCATCATGAGAAAAAACAAATTGTTCTTCGTCAACAACTTTAGAATAGTTATCAACAAAAGCAAGCATTTCGTCAACACATTTTCCAAAAGGCTTGTTAAGTTTTTTCATAATCTTAATGCAAAGCGCAATAGATAAAAGGCTATCTTTGCCCCAAATATGGTTACTAACCGCTAGGCCGCCACTGCTTTCCCCACCAACGATTGACTTAGTTTCAATAAGTTTGCTTGAAACATATTTAAACCCAACAGGAACTTCATAACAATCAAAACCAAATTTGTTAGCAAGTGCGTCAACTAAATATGATGTTGCAAGGTTTTTAACAACCCCGCCCGTTTTATGTTCATATTTAACAAAATAATAATAGATTAACGCCAATATTTTATTGTTATCAACATATCTTCCATTTTCGTCAACAACACCAAGCCTGTCGCCATCAGAATCAAGCGCAAAGCCAACGTCATAGCCATTTTTAGTTACTTCATCTTTAAGTTCGCTAACATTTTCTTTTGAAGGAAGCGGAACTTTAAAGCCAAAGAAAGCGTTTCGGTTGGCATGAAGAATTTTATAGTTAGTTAATTTTATTTTCTTGCATAAAAGACGCAATCCCTCAGTTGTTGAACCATATTTGTTATCAAATGCAACCTTTAAATCGCCTGCCTCGGGAATTTCTTGGTTTTTAACAAGATAGTTAATAAAGTCGCCAAAGTGGTCAACAATATTGAGGTTTTTGCCATCATATTCATCAAGATTAACAGCCCTAACCTCGCTAAGCGCTTTGAATTCTTTTTCAATTTTTTGAGTTTCTTCAACGCTGGCGTCTTTTCCGTTTTTAACAAAAATTTTAATTCCGTTATATTTATAAGGGTTGTGGCTTGCTGTTATCATAACACCATAATCATTCCCTTCAACCATAGTCTGATACATAACAACAGGCGTTGAAGTTGGCTTTTTAAAGAGGTTAACAACAAAGCCATTAGCCAAGAAAACTTCGGCGCAAAATCTAGCAAATTCTTCTGACATAAAGCGATTGTCAAAACCAATGCAAACCTGCCTTTTAAACCCCTCTTTTTCAGCCAAATTGGCCATTGCTTGACAGATTTTTTGTATGTTTGGTTTAGTAAACGTGTCGGCGATTATTCCTCTAAAACCGCCCGTTCCAAATTTAATGCTTTCTTCCATGTTTTTTCCTTCGTTTTGTTAATATTATTTTACTACTATATGAAAAATATATCAATAATTTTTATATTACTGAAAATTTTCGACAATTTTTCTATTTTTATTTTGCAATAAAAAACAGGCTAAATTAGCCTGTTTTAATTTGTTTTATTAAGCAGCAGTTACATGTTCCATTGAGAAGATTGCAACCATTCCGTTAGGAAGATAAATTGATAAGTAACCTTCAGCATTTTCAAATGTAACGCCGGTTAATGCGCTAGACATTTCTGGTGTTAATGCCCATGAATCAGCGCTTGTTAAACCAAATGCACCATTTGAAGTTTGAACATAAATTGCGCCTAAAGCTTGGGTATATTGCTCACTTGTCATTTGACCAAGGGCATACATTAAACCAAGATAGTTCTTAATTTCTTCTCTTGAAGCATCCATATAAGAAATGTGGCAGTAAGTTAAGATTTTAGTAACTTCTTCTTCAGTTAAAATTTCAGCAGTTTTGAAAGCATTTAAAACTGTTTCAAGTTCTGTTCTAGCATAATTCATAGCAACGATTTGCGCATAAGTGAAGATTCCAGCAGCTTGTTCTTGAGTTAAATACTCAGCAGTAACAAGTTCAGTAAGTTTTGTTTGAAGTTCAGCTTGAGTTAAAGCAATAACTGTTCCATTAGTTGTAACATAGTTGTAAATTTGATCGCCAGCATCTGAGTTTGGAATTTGATTCATTGTAACTAAGTTGTTAATGCAGATTCTAAAGCCGGTAGAAGTTACGTCAACAACATCAAGTGAAAGATCTGTTGCGTTAGCTACTAATCTATCAGCAGCATTTGTTGCAAAATAATAGATTCCAGCGGCTTGTTCTTGAGTTAAATATTCAGCAGTAACAAGCTCATTAAGTTTTGTTTGAAGTTGTGTTCTAGTGAAACTAGTAACTGTTCCATTAGTTGTAACATAGTTATAAATTTGATCGCCAATTGTTTGGCTTGGAATTTGATTTGCTGCAACTAATTGATTAATACAAACCCTAAAGCCTGCAGCCCCATTAACTAACGTTTCAAGTTTTTCAACTAATTCACCTTTTGTTTCTGAATAATCATAATCTTCAAATGTTCCGCGAATAACACTAGTGTTAATTCCTTCAGCAGCAGAAGATTTATAAACTGCAACAAGATTCATCTTTGTTCCAGAGTTGTCAAGAATTGTAACTTTTGAAGAATCTTCGCTAACGAAAATTCCGTTAAGCGCTTTAATCATTCCAGCAAGTTCTGTTGCGTCATAGCTAATAAACCAACCTTCAGTTCCGGCAACCCAGCTTTCAAGAGTTGAATTAATAACTCTAACTGTTGAAATAACGCCACCTTCACCTGTTGTTTTGTTGTTATCAACGTGGTCGCAGATCATAACAGGTCCGCCAGCACCAATGATAACGCAATCTTCAACTTCAAGAACGCCACCCCAGTTATAAATAAGAGTGCTGTAAGAGTCAAATGCGTTAACTTTATAAAGTCTTAAAGCAATATCATCAGGATCAAACCTTCCATCAGTATAATAACCTTCTTCGCTCATGAAGTTAATGTTCCAACCTTGAGCAAGAGCGTTATAAACAGTAAGTGTTAAGGCGTCTTTCTTCATAAGTAAAACACCACCACTTCCGTTATAGTTTTCAGTTTTCTTTGTGTTACCAAAGAATGAAACGTTATTAACATAAACATTAGTCAATTCTGTTCCATTTTTTGGTCCGCAGAAGTCAAATAAGCAAGTGTGAGCAGTTATAGCATCACCTTATAGAGATGTGCTTGCTCCCCTTTCACGAACGATTAATGGTAAGTGTTCTGCTGAAATGCGGAAATAGTTTCCTTCAAAAGTAAAGGTTGCGCCATTGGTAAGAGTTCTTCTGTAAATATAACCAGTGTCATCATCAGTTGTGTCTTTTAATGAACCAATAACTCTATTATAGTCAGTTGCGTTAGTACCAACTTCGCTTGCTTTCCAGTAATGAACTGATGGAATATCATTTGCTTCAATATCAATGTTTCTTTGCAAAATGATTCGGTTAACCATTGTTAATTCCGATGGCATTGGAATATTGTTTGCAGCTTTATAAGCCGTCCATTTTGCGTTAACGTTAGTGTTATCTAAAACGCTAAGGTCTTTAGCGTTATAAACATTATAACCATCAACAACAGTAAACTCAAATTCGCTTGCGTCAATATTGTCAAGCTCGTCTTGGCTTACGTTTTTTGGTAATACACTAATTTTATATCTGCCGTTTGCAGTTGTTGCAAATTTTAAAGTATGCGCATCTTCATCAATTGTAACAATTGTTGCAAGTTCGTCAGTAGTTAAAAGCCTATAAGCATCAGTTTCCCAAAGGTAAACTTTATAAACTGCTGGGTGATCAGTTATTTCACCAACTTGGTTGTTTGAATATCTAACGCCAGCAGTTGGCTCATAAACAAACGCGTTTTGGTTACCAACTAAATAAGCATTTCCTGTAACTGTAAAGCCTTTTGCCCCAGTTGAGCCTGTTTCAGTATATGCATTTTCTAATTGGCTGTTTGTTTTATATTGAGTAACAAATTGAGGGTCAGTATATTCCATAACTACATAAGTTGGAGCCTCATTAGGATCATAAACTTCAATATTAACATCAAAAGTGAAATCTTTATCACCTGATTTATAGGTTATTGTTAAAGTTTTATTCCCTACAGTTGAAGTGTCAAGCGCGCTAAAAGTTAAATCAGCTGAAGTAACAGTTTCAGTTTTTCCTGATTTAAATTTAACTGTAACACTTATTGCCGAAGTGTCAAGTTCAGCATTTTGAGCGATTCTAGTTACAACGCCACTAGCCTGCTCAATTTTAACGACTGGATCATCGTTATTGCACGCCGTTAACATAATCCCACTAAAGAGCAAACAGAATGCTAACATAATGCTTAAAAAGATTTTTTTCTTCATTATTTTTCTCCTTTAAATAGCTACATATTGATAATAACATTTTTAAAAAATAGTGTCAAACAATAAAAGATAATGTCAAATTTATTTTGGCATTATTCCGTCTTTTTTATTCTTAAAAAAATTTTTATCCTCAAAAACCTTATTTTTTATAAAACGAAAACGTGAATGTTAGCGCCCGTTCCACTTCCGCTCATTGAAACAGGGTTAACATAAATATAAAAGGCAATGCCTGATTTAAAGCACATTAATTTTCCGTTTTGCTCTAAAACAACGTTTCCGTTATCAATTAGTTTTTGATTGCTTATTGTATATTTAATCGCCTCGGCGTTTCCGGCAACGTCACCGGTGTCATAAGTTACTTTAGGAATAAGGGTTAAAGGAATATAGTTTTTGGCTTCATATTCATTTAATTCATTAAGAAAAGTTCCGCTGATTGCTTTTGTTGAAAAGTTAACTCTAAGCGTATATTTTGGATTTTTGGTATAGTCATCAATTCCGTCATAAGTAAAAACAAACATATCGTCATTTTCGGCTTCAACGCTCATTTGAATTGATTTAACATATTTTATTTCGTCATAAACTTTAACCGTCATACCAAAAAAGCCTATTAAAACAATAGACGCAACATAAACTATAAAGATGATCAAAACGGTTGATTTTTTCATTATTTTTCCTTTTTATTTTTCCTTATAATAAAGCCTTATTTTGGTTACATACAAATAAATTCTTACCGCTAAAAAGATTAACGAAACAAAGAACAATTTTAAATAAACAACGTTAACGTTCTCTCTCATAAGTAAGAAACAAACAAAAGCGAAAACCGCTGAAAGAATAAATGCAATAATTGTGCTCTTATTCTCATTAGGGTTTTTATGAACGTCACCCGTTGTTTGATAAAGCCTGTTTTGAGGGTTCATAATATCAATTTCAGCGCTCCATAATAAATGCGCTAGATAAAGCATAATAAGAGCTAATGTTAACAAGATTGTTTGAAGCGTTCCTAAATGCGCAAAAATTGTTATCATTATAACCGAAACAATTATTGAGATTATGCAAATAACTGCATTTAAAACAATTTTTCCCGTTAGCGGAACAACATATTTAACAGGGTTAACCTTATTTAAATAAGAAGAGTTCCCTTCTTTACTAAACGTGCTCGCTATCGCAACATTGCTTGATAAAGTCATTAAAAGAATAATTAAAACGTTAAAGGCAATGCCCATATAGTTTCCTAAAATTCTAGTATCCATTGCGGCAATAATTTTGTTTTGTAAGAAGATCGCGATTGGCAAAATAACCGCAACCGCTAAAACACTATAAATAAGGTTGCTCGTTCTGAATATAATTTGAGAGTTTCTTATAACTGATGAAGTAAATGGCCTCATCTTTCTATTTTTACC
>JAILMD010000047.1 GCA_024692805.1 bacterium
GTCCCAAGGGTTCGGCTGTTCGCCGATTAAAATGGCACGCGAGCTGGGTTCAGAACGTCGTGAGACAGTTCGGTCCCTATCCATCGTGGGCGTAAGATATTTGAGAGGATCTGCTCCTAGTACGCAAGGACCAGAGTGGACGCACCTACTGTGCACCAGTTGTCGTGCCAACGGCATAGCTGGATAGCGGAGTGCGGGAAAGATAAGCGCTGAAAGCATATAAGCGCGAAACTTGCCTCAAGATAAGATATCTCATATCATAAGATAGTAAGACCCCTTGAAGACAACAAGGTTGATAGGCCGGGTGTGGAAGTGCAGTAATGCATGGAGCTGACCGATACTAATAGGTCGAGGGCTTGATCACAGAAATGTGATTAAAATAAATTCATTTAGTTGTATTTAAAGCCGATGCTAATCTGATTTTAGTTCATGTGCAGTTGCCAGTGTGCGAAACTTGACTTTTTTAATTGAAAGTTATATAATCTAAATAGATAGTATCAGAGAAATCTGTTATTATACCATTACGGTGATTTTGCCGGGAAGGTCCCACCTGTTCTCATACCGAACACAGAAGTTAAGCTTCCCAGGGCCGAAAATACTGGTCGGGCAACTGGCTGGAAACATAGGACATTGCCGTATTCCAAATAAACCACGATATTAATCGTGGTTTTTTGTTTTCAAATATTAAAAAATTATGTATAATATTATTATGAGGCCTAAAATTTATTTAGTTAAAGCATTTAGTTCTGTAACAACCGCGTTGGGCGGTTTAGTTTATAGTTTTCATAAAAAAATTAAGGGCGTTAATTCAAAATTTAATTTAAGATATGCTCACGACAATAAAAAACAAAAATTAGATGTTTTTTATCCTGAAAATGAAGAAAATAAACCATATCCAATTATTGTTTATTTTCACGGCGGTGGTTGGGCTTGTTATGATAAAAAACTTTATGTAACCTTTATGAGAAGGCTTAGCGCAATGGGTTATGTTGTTTTTTCTTGTAACTATTCGCTTGCGCCTAAATATAAAATTGGGGATATTTTAAATGACGCTAAACTTGCGCTAAAATTTGCAATTGAAAATGCTCAAAAGTTTGGTGGAAACAGCGATTTAATTGTGTTAGGCGGCGATTCAGCAGGTGCACATATTGCAACAACGTTAACTTTAATGAAAAAAGATAGCGAAGAATTTAATAAAATTAAGGCTCTGCTTCTTTATTATGGTGCTTTTGATTTAACTAGCGCCGTTAAAACCGGTTTTAATAACATTAAAGATTATATTGGCTCAATAGTTGAAGGCGGGCTTAGTAATGAGAGTGAACTTAAATATTGGTCGCCGTATTATAAAGATTTAGCGGGTTTTCCGCCAACATTTCTTGCTAGCGGTGAAATAGACAAACTTCACGCTTCTCAAAGTCGCGCTTTTTCAGAAAAATTAAAGGAGAGCGACGTTAAAATCAAAACAGTGTTTTTCCCTAAAAAAGAAACGCGCGCTGCTCACGCTTTTATGAATTTTGATGGTCTTGAAACAACTAATAAAGTTTTAAATGAAACTGAGAAATTTCTTTCAGACGAGGTGCCTGAATGATGATTGTTTTAACCTTTGTTTTAGCAGGAATTTGTTTAGCGATTGACCTTATAACTAAGGCAGTTTTTTACGGTAAGTCTTTTTCGCTTATTGGCGACTTTTTATGGATTGAAACTTCTTTCAACGAAGGGGCGGCTTTTGGTCAATTTCAGGGCGGAAAATGGATTTTCTTAGGTCTTGCAATAATTGTTGTTGGGCTCATTTGTTATCTTGTTATAAGTCGAAAATTTAAGAGCAAAACGCTTAGCGTTGGGCTTGCGCTTTTATTAGGCGGAATAATAGGAAACGCTATTGACAGGGTTATCTTTTCAGGCGTTAGAGATTTCATTTATTTTAAGTTTATTAACTTTGCAATTTTTAACATGGCAGACGCTTTTATAACCATCGGCGCAATTTTAGTTGTTATTTATATATTATTCCTATATAAACCGGCGAAAAAGGAAGAAAAAAATGACAGACATTAAACAAGTTTTAATAGCAGAAACCGATAAAAAGGTTCGCCTTGACACTTATTTAGCGGATAACCTTGACGGCTGGACGCGTTCGCAAATCAAGAAACAGATTGATGAAGACAGGGTTTTGGTTAACTCTAAGCCGGTTAAGGCAGGTTTTAATTTAACTAACGGCGATATTATTTCGCTTGATTTAATTGCGTCAGTTGATTTAGATAACGTTGAGCCAGAAGATATTCCACTTGAAGTTGTTTATGAAGATGATGATGTTTTAGTTATTAACAAACCGCAGGGAATGGTTGTTCACCCTGCGCCAGGAAGCCCAAACCATACTTTAGTTAATGCATTACTTTACAGAAGTAAAAACCTAAGTAAAGTTGGGGAAGCGTTTAGGCCAGGAATTGTTCACAGAATTGATAAAATGACTTGCGGACTTATTGTTGTTGCTAAAAACAATGAGGCGCATTTTGATTTAGCAAAACAGATTGCAACTCACGATTGCGCAAGAACTTATATTGCGCTTTGTGATGGACAATTTCGTGACCTTAGCGGAACGATTATTAAACCGATTGGGCGAAGCAAAACCGACTATAAAAAGATGGCAATTGATGAAAGCGGAAAATATGCAGAAACACATTATAAAGTTTTGGCGTTGTTTGATAAATATTCGCTTGTTGAATTTAATTTAAAAACGGGGCGAACTCATCAAATCAGGGTTCACGCAAAAAGCATAGGGCATCCTATTGTTTGTGACACTGTTTATGGAAAAGCTAAACCTGATTTTGATTTGCCGGGGCAATTTTTATGTGCGGTTAAAATAAAATTTAAGCACCCATCAACAAAACAAGATATGGAGTTTTCTTGCAAAATTCCTGATAATTTCAAAAAAATAATTAAAAAACTAAAACCAACTTGGGTTGAAAATGTGGACACACTCTCTAACTTTGAGTAAAATAAATGTGAGGTTATTATGAAAAAAACATCATTAGTTAAATATCTTAACACGAGCGAAAGCGTTGTGTTTTTGTGTGCAACAGTTTTCGTTATTTTCTTTCTTCTTTGGGGAATTAACACGCTTTTAATTTTTGCGCTTGCTAGTTATGTTTTAGCGTTTACTCTTATGACGTTTGAAAGCATTGTTAACATTAGCGCTCTTAAAGATAACCTAAGGCCAAAAAAGGTTGAAACTGAGCCTCAAATTGAGCAAGGTGAAGCCCAAGAGAATAATGAAAATGCTAATATTGAGGAAGAAATAGAAGCAATTTCACCAGAGCAAATTAAGGCAACAAAAAAGGGCATTGTTTGGCAATCATTTAGGCTTGTTTTTAGTCTTTTAATTGCCGTATTTAGTTTAGTTGTTTTAATTATTTATTAAGCCACTAAACCTTGACAACAAATAATATTAAGTTTAAAATAAAAAGGATCTAGTAAGGAGATTTTATGAAATACGAAGTTAAAGAAAAAAAAGATGGGAAAGTAACCATTGAATTCACTCTTAATGCTAAAGAGTGGGAAGCCGAAGTTGAGAAGGCTTATGAGAAAAACAAAGGGAAATATAAAAAAGAAGGGTTTAGGCAAGGAAAAGTTCCTAGAAAAGTGCTTGAACAAACCTATGGCGAATATCTTTTCTATGAAGATGCTTTTAATGATTGTTGCCCAGTTTATTATTCTGAAATGCTAAAAAAAGAGCCTGAAATTTATCCAGTTGAATATCCTTTAGTAGATATTAAATCAATTGGGAAAGATGGCGTTGTTTTCACGGCAGTTGTTACTGTTATGCCTGAAGTTAAGTTAGGGCAATATAAGGGTTTAAAAGTTGCTAAGAAAGAAGTTAAGGTTAGCGCTGATGAGGTTAAAAAGGAATTAACTTCACTTCAAGAAAAGCAAGCAAGATTTGTTGAAATAACTGACAGACCTGCAAAACTTGGCGACCTTATTAATCTTGATTATAGCGGAAGTGTTGATGGCGTTGTTTTTGACGGCGGAACAGCATCAAACCAAGAGCTTGAGCTTGGAAGCCACACCTTTATTGAAGGTTTTGAAGACCAAATGGTTGGAATGAAAATTGGTGAAGAAAAAGATCTTCATGTTAAATTCCCTGATGGATACCACTCTAAAGAGCTTGCTGGGAAACCTGCAGTTTTCAAAGTTAAACTTTTAACTATTAGAGAAAAACAACTTCCTGAAATTAATGATGAGTTTGCTAAAGACGTTAGCGAGTTTGAAACCTTAGCTGAGCTTAAAGCAGATATCAAAAAGAAGAAAACAGAGCAACAAGAAAAACAATCAGAAATCGATGCTGAAAACAGGCTTGTTGATGAAATTGTTTCTAAAACTGAAGTTAAAATCCCTGACTGTATGATTGAGAGTCAAATTGATAACTTCGTTGAAGACATTAAACAAAGGCTTTCTTATCAAGGTCTTAACTTTGAAGATTACTTAAAATATACTAACACAACGCTTGCTGATTATAGAAAAACAAGATGGGCTGACGCTGAGAAAAACGTTAGAACAAGCCTAACTTTAAGCAAGATTATTGAAACAGAAAAGATTGTTGTTGATCAAAAAGATATTGATAAGAAGTTGCAAGAAATTGCAGACTATATGCATAAAACATTAGCAGAAGTTAAAAACACAATGAAGGGCGATCAAGAAGAATTTATCCGTCAAAATGTTTTAACTGAAACTTTAATGGCAAAACTTAAAGAGTTTAACACGATTGAATAAGGAGTTTTTATGGAAAAAAATGTTTTAGTCCCTATGGTTATAGAGCAAACTAATAGGGGGGAAAGAAGTTATGATATTTATTCAAGGCTTCTTGAAGATAGAATAATCTTTTTAAGCGATGAAATAACTGATCAAACTGCTAACTTAATTGTTGCGCAACTTATCTTTCTTGAAGGGAAAGACCCTGATAAAGATATAATGATGTATATTAACAGCCCTGGTGGAAGCGTTGTTGCTGGTATGGCTATTTATGACACAATGAATTATATTAAGTGTGACGTTTGCACAATTTGCGTTGGTATGGCAGCAAGTATGGCAGCAGTTTTACTTTCAAGCGGTGCTAAAGGAAAACGTTGTGCGCTTCCTAACAGCGAGATTATGATCCATCAACCTTTAGGCGGAGCTCAAGGTCAGGCTAGTGATATTGCTATTCACGCTAATCATATTCTTCAAACTAAGAAGAAATTAAACAAGATTTTAGCCGACAACTCTGGTCAAGACATTAAAACCATCGAGCAAGACACTGACAGAGATAACTTTATGAGCGCAAGCGAAGCGCTTAAATATGGTTTAATAGATAAAATTTACGATAAACGTAAATAATAACTATAAAACATAAGACAAATGGCAGTTTTGCCATTTGTTTTTACTTAAATTAGGAGTTTTTTATGAGCGAGAACGAAAATAACAAACCAAAGCAAGATAGTTGTGCTTTTTGTGGAAGAAAACGTGAAGAAGTAACGAGAATGATTGAAAACCCAAATGGGACCGTTTCAATTTGTGAAGATTGCGTTGAAATTTGCAAGGCTATTTTAAAAGCAGAGGAGCAAAACAGAAATAAACAAAAGCCTCTTGATCTTCCACGTCCAGAAGAAATTAAAGACGCGCTTGATAAATATATAATTGGGCAAGAACAGGCTAAAAAAGTTTTGGCTGTTAGCGTTTATAACCATTATAAAAGAATTAATTATAGCTCAAAGGCTAAAAACAAAAATGATGACGTTGAGCTTGAAAAGAGCAATGTTTTAATGCTTGGCCCAACAGGTTGCGGCAAAACGCTTATTGCAAGAACGCTTGCTAAAATTCTTGACGTTCCTTTTGCTAGCGCTGATGCAACAACGCTAACCGAAGCGGGTTATGTTGGTGATGACGTTGAAAATATTTTACTTAAACTAATTCAAGCCGCTGATTATGATATTAAAAAAGCAGAGCGCGGAATTATTTATATTGATGAAATAGATAAAATTGCTAGAAAAAGTGAAAACGTTTCAATAACAAGAGATGTTTCTGGCGAAGGTGTTCAACAAGCGCTTCTTAAAATTTTAGAGGGAACAGTTGCTAGCGTTCCTCCTCAAGGCGGAAGAAAGCACCCTAATCAAGAATGTATTTCAATTGACACAACTAACATTTTATTTATTTGCGGTGGGGCATTTGTTGGCCTTGAATCAATAATTCAAAAGAGAATTAGTGCTTCTGGTCTTGGCTTTGGCGGAAACGTTAAAACAAAGAAAGAACTTGAATCTGGCGAGATTTTAAAATATGTTGAGCCACATGATCTTATTAAGTTTGGTTTAATTCCTGAGTTTATAGGAAGGGTTCCGGTTGCAGTTAGCCTAGAAAACCTTGATGAAAAAGCGCTTGAAAGAATTTTAACTGAGCCAAGAAATGCGCTAACAAAACAATATGAGAAAATGTTGAGCCTTGATAACGTAACTCTTGAGTTTGAGAAAGAAGCGATAACTTGTTTTGCTCAAAAGGCAATAAAACTTAAAACAGGCGCGAGGGGACTTAGAAGCATACTTGAAGAAACAATGCTTCCGTTAATGTATCAAGTCCCAAGTGATAAAACAATTAAAAAGGTTATTGTTAAAAAGAGCGAAGATAATGAAAACGAAGTCGTTTGCGAATTTGTTAGAGCAGATGAAAATAATGATAGCGGTGATTCAAAAGCCGTTAGCGCATAAAGAAGAGAAAGAAAAGCCGTCGCTTTTCTTTTTTTGTTGCAAAATAAATCAACTTTTGTTAAAATAAAATTGATGGATATTGTTAACTTAAAATTTGTTCAATCGGCTAGTTCAGTTAGCCAAATTAGAAACACACTTAGCGAAGTGTGTTTGGTTGGCAGAAGTAATGTTGGTAAATCTAGTTTTATCAATATGCTTGGGCGAAATGGTAAACTTGCTAAAACTAGCAAAACGCCAGGGCGAACAAGGCTAATTAACTTATTTAACGCTGACGATAAGTTTATGCTTGTTGATTTGCCAGGATATGGTTATGCTAAGGCAACAACAGCCGAACAAAACGCTTGGGCAAAAATGATTAACGATTATCTTGCTGCTAACCGAGTTAAGCTCACAATAATGCTTGTTGATGTTCGTCACGAGCCAAGCGAAAAAGATAAACAGATGATCGAATGGCTTTATTCATTTAATGATAGGGTAATCATTATTGCAACAAAGGTTGATAAAATTAAAAAGAGCGAAAGAGAGAAAAACAAACTCGTTATCGCGCGTGCGCTTAAAGTTGGCGCGAGCGATATAATCCTTTCAAGCGCCGAAACTGGCGAGGGAAGAAATACTGTTATTGATAAAATTTATCAAATATTAGGAGAAAATAATGAAGATTTGGGCGCTTAGTGACCTTCATTTAAGTAATGCTTGCGATAAACCAATGGATATCTTTGGCGATAATTGGAGCGATTATCAATCAAAGATTAAAGAAAATTGGCAAAAGAAAGTCGGTAAAAACGACATTGTTTTGGTTGCCGGCGATATTAGTTGGGCGCTTAAATTAGAAGAAGCTATTCCAGACCTTGAGTGGCTCAGCGAACTTAACGGAACTAAAATTATTATTAAGGGCAATCACGAATTGTGGTGGCAAAGTTTGGCTAAGGTTAAGCAAGTTTTACCTAAAAATATTATTGCCCTTCAAAATAACAGTGTTAAAATTGGCAATGTGATTTTTTGCGGAACAAGGGGATGGCAGGTTAGCGAACATAACAAACCTTTACCTAAAGAAGATCAAAAGATTTATGATCGTGAGGTTATAAGGCTTGGCTTAACTTTAAATGACATGGAAAAGCAAAGGCAAGAGGGCGATAAGGTAATCTGTTTATTTCATTATCCGCCTTTTAACTATAACAAAGACGATAATGAGTTTACTGCTCAATTTAAAGAGCATAAAGTTGACGCCGTTGTTTTTGGCCATCTTCATGGAAAACAGGTTAATATGCCGCTAGTTCAAGAAAAAGATGGAATAACCTATTATTTGACGGCAACCGACCAGGTTGGACACACCCCTGTTAAGATAAACTTCTAAATTTGATGACTTGAACCAAAATTAAAAAAGAACGATATTAACACTAGTTGTTTTGCTATTTTTTGGTAAAAGTCAACAAAACAAATGTTTGAAAAGTGGTTTAACCACTTTTTTTATTGCCTTCTTTGCTAGAAAAAATGGGCGATTTATAAATAATGTCGAAAAAGTTGTTAACAGTTGTTAAAAACTTTGTTAAAAAAGTGGTCAAAAGTGGTTGAAATTAAGAACAGGGTGTTTTATAATGCAATTGTAGTAAAAGGGAGGGGCTAACTATGCTAATAGGAACCTATAAACATAGCATTGATGAAAAAAAGCGTATGCGCGTTCCTGCTAAGCTTAAAGCCAGCCTTGGTTCTGGATTCATCATTACCAAGGGAAGCGATAATTGCCTTTTTGCTTTTACTAAAGAAGATTTTGAAGAAAGCGTTGTATCAAAGATAAAAAATGTTGCAATGTTTGATAGCGCTAACCAAAAATCTTTAAGGCTTCTTCTTGCTAGCGCTTTTGAGGCAGAAGAAGATAACCAGGGCAGAATTTTAGTTCCACAAGAATTAAGAGACTATGCCAAAATAAAAAAACAAATTGTTTTCATTGGCGCAGGAAACAGGGTTGAGATTTGGGCTGAAGAAGTTTGGGAAGAATATTCAACTGGTGATTTTGATAGCCTTTCTAGTGATTTAGCCAATTTAGGTGTTTAATGGATTTCGTTCATGTTCCGGTTATGCTCAATGAGTGCTTGGGTGGGCTTAACCTTAAAGATGATGGAATTTATGTTGACGCAACAATTGGCGGGGCTGGTCATTCGCTAGAAATATTAAAACGAACAAAATCAGCAAAATTAATCGGCATTGATCAAGATAAAGATGCAATAGCTGTTTGCCGCGATAGGTTAAAAGCCTATAAAGAAAGAGTTACCTTAGTTTCAGATAACTTTTCAAATCTCGATAAAATTTTAGAAGAATTAAAAATTGAAAAAATTGATGGCATCTTAATCGACTTGGGGGTTTCGAGCTATCAATTAGACAACGGTTCGCGAGGCTTTTCATTTAGGTTTGACTCACCGCTTGATATGAGGATGAACCAAGATCAAAAACTTGACGCAAAATTTGTTGTAAATAATTATGGCGAAGGCGAACTAAAGAGGATAATATTTGACTATGGTGAGGAACGATTTGCTCCGCGCGTTGCTCACAAGATAGTAGAAACTAGGAGCAAAAAACCAATTGAAACAACTTTTGAACTAAGAGATTTAATTTTGTCTTGCGTTCCAAATGCTCATGGGAAAGCAATGGATAGCGTTCAAAGAGTGTTTCAAGCAATAAGAATTTGTGTTAATGGCGAGCTTGATGTTATTGGGAAAACCATCAATCAAGCAGTTAGTCATCTAAACAAGGGCGGGCGAATCGTGATTTTAACTTTCCACAGCCTCGAGGATAGGATCGTTAAAACAAAATTCAAAGAGCTCGCAACTAACTGCATTTGTCCGCCAGAGTTTCCGGTTTGCGTTTGTGGGGGAGACAACGCTAAACTAAAACTTATAACAAACAAACCAATTATTGCTTCAAGTGATGAACTTAAAATTAATTCAAGAAGTTCGTCAGCAAAATTAAGAATTGCAGAAAAGATTAAGTAACTCAACAAGTTTTTTGGATAAACAAAACGATAGGATAAACAAAAAAGGAGGGGAATATGGTTACAACTGAAACGAGAACAAGAACTGAAACAGAGCCTAATTATTTTTCTAACCGTTTTTATGATGACCAAGATGACGAAGTAAGTCAAATCAGCACCCCAACTTATACTCCATCATCTTATACTTATGAAGACGAAGATGATGAGCCTGCTTATAGCGTTGAAAGAGAATATAACTCTAGGGAAGATAACGAAGTTGATTCTGGTTATAGAGTTGTTAATTCTGGATTAACTGAAATTAAGCGCAAAGATAATGTTTTAGTTACTGAAAATTATGAAAAACAAAAAATCAGCTTAAGCCCAAGGCTTAAGATTGCTTTTAGCGTCGCATGCGTTGTTTTTGCTTTACTTGTTGCATTCGTTATTTATAACGCAGTTGCAATAGGAAACGCTAAGGCCCAAATTGCTCAGGTTTCTCAACAGGTTAGCGCAGAAAGCCAAGTTATAAACGAGCTTGAAAGCGAATATAATTACCTTGGAACAGACCAAACAATTAAAAACAGCCTCGGCAACGAATATGTTTATGCAACTAGCACAAACAAAGTTTATGTTGACGCTCCGGTTCTAGACGAAGTTGTTGAAACAAAAACCCCAACCAACTGGTTTAACGGGCTTTGTGAGTTTTTATCAAGTTTGTTCTAGGAGAACAAAATGCAAATTAAATATACGTCCTTTAGTTTACAAAAGAGATTATTAGCATTCGCCTTGTTAATAGTCTTTTTTTTATCGCTGATTTTATTTCGGCTCTTTTACCTTCAGGTTATTATGGGCAAAACCCTTCAAGCAAAGGCAAGTGGCCAATGGCTAAGAGATTTGCCAACCGGCGCGGTTAGGGGTTCAATAACTGACAGAAATGGAGTTGTTTTAGCAAGCGATGAAGTTTGTTATGACGTTTATGTTAGGCCTAATGATATATTAAGCGCAGAAAGCGTTGCTTTGGTTTTATCTTCAAACATTGAAATAAGTTATAGTGAAGCGCTAGAAAAGGCAACAAAGAAAGGAATTGGTGAGATAAAAGTTGCTAGTCTTGTTTCAAGAGAAGTTATGCAAAACATTTTAAAAGATTATCAAAATGGTATCTTCTTCAGCCCAACAAGCAAAAGAAATTATACTTATGATAACTTATTATGTAATGTTTTGGGTTTTGTTAGTTCTGACAGAATTGGTCAAACCGGTCTTGAAGCCTATTATGATAAGTTTTTAAGCGGAGTTAACGGAGAAAGTTTAGTTGAAGCAGATATTAAAGGCAAAACACTTGAAGATTCCTCAACATATTATATTGAAGCGATTAATGGTTTAAATCTTAGTTTAACAATAGATTTTAGAATTCAAAAAGCCGTTGAAGAAATATTACAAGAGATGCAATATAACACTAACTCAAAAAGCGTTTCAGCAATTGTTTTAAACACTAAAACAAGCGAGATTTTAGCGCTTGCAACTCTGCCTAATTTTGACCTTAATAATGTTCCGCGAGATGATGTTAACGCGCTTATGAATTTAAGCAGGTGCACTCCGCTAACTGATGCCTATGAGCCCGGCTCAACTTTTAAGGTTGTAACCTGTGCCATTGCGATGGAATTAGGGCTAACAGGAGAGCACGATTATTTTTATTGCTCGGGCTATCGAATAGTTAATGGCGTTAAAATTAATTGCCATAGGCATTCTGGTCACGGCTCACAAAGTTTGGCACAAGGGCTTTCTAATAGTTGCAACTGCGTTTTTATGGAACTAGCAAATAGAATAGGGCTAGAGAACTTTTATAAATATCTTGACCTTTTTGGTTTAACTAGTGGTTATGGAATAGATTTTTATGGAGAGGGCAAGGCGGTAACAATGCCTAAAAATTTAGTAACAGCCGCCGATTTGGTTAGAATGGGCTTTGGGCAGTCTGTTGCTATAACTCCTATGGGTCTAATTAACGCAGTTAGCGCTATTGCTAATGGCGGAAACTTAATGCAACCATATTTCGTTAAAAGCATAGATAATGGGGTTAGCGTTCTTTATGAAAAACGGCCAACTAAAATAAGGCAGGTTATTTCAAACGCCGTTAGCGAAAGTATGAATAGAATGCTTGAAAAAGTTGTTGATGGCGGAGGCGGAAAACGGGCGATGGTTGCTGGTTATAGAATTGCTGGAAAAACCGGCACGGCGCAAAAATATGAAAATAATGCTATTGCTGATGGAAAATATGTTGCTTCGTTTATTGGTTATGCTCCTGCTGATAATCCTGAGTTTACTGTTTTAGTTATTGCTGATGAGCCACAAGGCGCCTATTATGGCGGTGTTGTTAGCGCGCCTGTTGCCGGCCAAATTTTTGAAAAGATTTTTGAGATTGAAAACCTTGAGCCAGGTCAAAGTTATGCTAGTGATCTTTTAAGCCTTGAAAAAACAATAACCCTTCCTAATTTAGTTGGAAAAACTAAAACCGAAGCGGTAACCGAGCTTATCCTTTTAGGGCTTCAATATCTTATTTCTGGCGATGGTAATATCGTTTTAGGTCAACTTGACGAACCGGGAACGCTTGTTTATCAAAATGATATCATTTTGCTTATGATGTAATTGGAGGGGTTATGGAATTATTCAAAATGCGACCAAAAGATTATATGATTTATGGAAACAACAAAGAGATTAGTCAAATTTCAAATGACACAAGAAACATTAAGCCAAATTCGTTATATTTCTGCATTAAGGGCGAAAACTTTAATGGTGAAGAATTAGCAAGTGAAGCCGTTAAAAAGGGAAGCGTTGCTATTGTTAGTGAAAACAAACTTAATTTAGATAAATCGGTTACTCAAATAATTGTTCCTTGCGCCAGAAGCGCAATGAGTGAAATGGCAAACAAGTTTTATGGTGACCCAGCAAAAGATATGCTTAAAATTGCGGTAACGGGAACAAACGGCAAAACAACAACTACTATGCTTTTAAATAACGCTTTAACAAAGGCTGGGTTTAAGGTTGGGGTTATTGGAACAAACGGAACGCTAATTAATAATAAAAGCGTTAAATCTAATTTAACAACGCCTGACCCAATTGAGTTTTTTAGTTTGCTTGCTAAAATGAAAGAAGAAGGGGTTAACTGTGTTTGCTTTGAAGCAAGCGCCCACGCTTTAAGCCTTCATAAGCTTGACGGAATTAAAAGTGATATTGCAATTTTAACAAACATTAGCCAAGACCACCTTGACTATTTTAAAACAATGGAAAACTATGCTAATGCCAAAGCAAAGCTTTTCAGCAATAAAATGACTTCAATTGGAATAATAAACACTGATTCTCCGCTTGCTAACGAGATTGCTGATAACTGTAATGTTCCTGTTATAAGGCTTAGCGCTGATCATGGGAATGTTTTTATTGAAGATTTTAAACAAACAAATTCAGGAATTAGCTTTGTTTCTAACATTTACGGCAAAAAAGATAGATATAACATGAAATTAAACGGCCATTTTAACGCTTTAAACGCCCTAAATGTTTTAGTTATAGGCCAAATACTCGAAATCAACAAAAACGTTGTTAAAACGGCTTTAAGTGAGGTCAAAGAAATTCCAGGAAGGTTTAATAGAATAGTTAAAAATGGGGTTAATTTTATTGTTGACTTTGCGCATACCCCTGAGGCCATTTTAAATTCTCTTAATGCTTCAAGAGAGCTTGCTGATAATTGTGGCGGAAAGCTAATTTGCGTTTTTGGTTGCGGCGGAAATCGTGATGCAACAAAGCGAAGCATAATGGGAAAAATTGCTTGTGATAACGCAGATAAGGTTATAATAACAAGCGACAACCCAAGAAATGAAGACCCAATGGAAATAATAAATAACATAAAAAGCGGAATAACTGAATATACTAACTATGTCATTGAGCCAAACAGGGCTAAGGCAATTAAACTTGCCTATGACCAAGCAAATGCTAATGATGTTATCGCGGTTTTAGGCAAAGGTTGTGAAAACTATTTTGAAGTTAAAGGAGAGAAGTTGCCTTATAGCGACAGCGAAGAAATAGGTAAGATTTAGGAGAAACAGGTGGAAGCAAAACTAATAATAGCGTTTTTGGTTTGTTTTATTTTTAGTTTAGTTTTGCTTCCTTTTGTTATTTTTGTTTTACGAAAGCAAAAAATTAAGCAAACAATTCTTCATTACGTAACAATGCACGAAGGCAAAAGCGGAACGCCAACAATGGGCGGAATTGGTTTTATTATTCCCATTGCTGTTGTTAGCCTTGCTTTTAGTTTTGGCGCTAAAACTCAGGCGCTTATGACAATTATTGTTACTGTTTCATTTGCGTTAATTGGGTTTATTGATGATTTTATTAAATTTAAGTTTAAACAAAACCTTGGGCTTAGGCCTTACCAAAAGATAATAAGCCAACTAGCAATTAGTGTTGCCGTTGCAATCTTTGTTTATAAAAATCAATTAATTGGCGGGGTTATAAATTTGCCATTTTCAAAAAACTATATTGATATTGGTGCCTTTATAATTCCCTTTACAATTTTTATTTTTTTAGCAACAACAAATAGCGTTAATTTAACTGATGGGCTTGATGGGCTTGCTAGCGGAGTTAGTGCTTCATTTTTGCTCACGTTTTTATTAGTTATGCTAACGCAATTAGCAAGTAGAAATGCTCATGAAAGCGCCCAACTAGTTAGCGAGCAAACTAACATAATGATTGTTTGCGCTTCAACAATCGGTGCGCTTTTAGCCTTTTTAATCTTTAACTCAAACCCAGCAAAAGTTTTTATGGGTGACGTTGGCTCGCTTAGTTTAGGCGGGCTTATTGCAAGCGTTTGCATTTTTTCGCGAAACTCATTGTTTATTCCAATAATTGGGGCATGTTTTGTTGCGTCAAGTGTGTCAGTTATTATTCAAGTTGCATATTTTAAAATGAAAAGGAAACGAGTTTTTTTGATGGCTCCGCTTCATCATCATTTTGAAAAGAAGGGGTTTAGCGAAACAAAAATAGTAACAGCCTATGTTGTTTTAACTTTAGTTTTAGGTTTTGTTTGTGTTTTATCAGAACTCGTTTAAGGGGGAAACATGCGAGTTTTGATTGTTGGCAAAGGCAAAAGTGGCGTTGGCGCATATAATCTTTTGGTTAGCCTTGGCCATATTGCTTTTATGGTTGATGACGAAGTATTTAATAAAAAGGGCAATCTTTTAAACGGATTGTCTTTTCTTGTTTTAAGCCCGGGCGTTAGTTTAAATAGCCCTTGGGTTAAAGCCGTTCAAGAAAGAAAAATTAAAGTTATAAGCGAATTAGAACTTGGTTCAATGTTTTTAAAAAGCCAATACTATGCAATAACGGGAACAAACGGAAAAACAACAATAACACGTCTTCTTGGCGAAATGATGAAAACGAGAAAGAAAACGTGGGTTGGCGGAAACATTGGGGTTAGTTTATCAAGTTTTGCGCTTAGGGTTAAAAGTCAAGACGCCGTTATAATCGAGGTTTCAAGTTTTATGCTTGAGTCAATTGATAAGTTTAAGCCTAAAATTGCGGCAATAACTAACATAACTCCTGACCACCTTAACCGCCATAAAACCATGCAGAATTACATAAATTTAAAGTTTAAAATTTTTAAAAATTTGACGCGTTACGATTACGCCGTTTTAAATGCTGATGACGATATCATAATGGCTAAATCAAAAAGCCTAAAACAGAATAAATATTATTTTTCAACCAAAAAAGAAGTTAGGGGTTGTTTTATTAAAAATGGCAACATATATTTTAAAGACGACTTTAAATTAATCTGCATATCAAGGGCTAACGAAATTTTGCTTATCGGCGAACATAACAAGTCAAACGTTCTCTGCGCGCTTTTAATGTTTATTTTATCTGGCGGAAACCCCAAATCAGTTTTAAGCGTTATTAAAAACTTTAAGCTTGATCCTCATCGCATTGAGCGAGTAGGCGAGTTTTGTGGCGTTAGTTTTATTGACGACAGCAAGGCAACAAACATAGCAAGCACTCTCGCTTCAGTTAAATGTTTTGCTTCGCCAATAATTTTACTAGTTGGGGGAAGTGATAAACAAAGCGATTTTTCTTTGCTGTTTAATAATCTTCCTAAAAATGTTAAACATATCATTATGTTTGGCGAAGTTAGAAATAAACTCGCTAGCGCGCTAAATTTGACTAAGTTTAATTCGTTTAGTTTAACTAAAACTTTAAAGGAAGCAATAGGCGATGCAATAAAACTGATGGTAAGCAAAGACGTTGTTTTATTAAGCCCCGCTTGCGCTAGTTTTGACGAGTTTTCTTCTTATGCTGAACGTGGCAGGTTTTTTGAAAAGGTTGTTAAGGAGAAACTAGTTGAAAAACAAACCCCTAAAACTTTCCAAACCATTAAAACTTGATTATTTTTTATTATGCCTAGTTTTATTGCTTGTTATCTTTGGGTGTGTTATGGTTCACAGTGCTTCATCTGTTAGCGCCCAGCTTCATTATAATGACGAGTTCTTTTTTGCGAGAAAACAAATAATAGGGGCAGTTATTGGGCTAGCCGGAATGATAACTTTTTCAATGATTGACTATCATAAACTAGAAAAGTTTAAATGGCCAATTTTTATCATATCGCTAGTTTTATTAGCCCTTGTTTTTGTTCCAAAAATTGGCGTAGAAAATTATGGCGCAAAAAGGTGGGTTAACCTTGGGCTCTTTACAATTCAACCAAGCGAGATAGCAAAGTTTAGTTTTATTTTGCTTGCTAGCGCAACGCTTGCTAAAAACTATGATAAGGTTAAATCAATTAAAGGAATAATCCCTGTTATTTTATCCGGCGCTGCTGTTTGTTTGCTAATAATTACAGAGCCAAATATGAGCATAACCATGCTCGTTGGTTTTTCGCTTTTAATTATGCTTTTTGCTGGCGGAATAACTTTTAAACATTTTCTTTTAATTTTAATTCCTGTTATCGCGCTCGTTCCTGTTTTAATTATTATCGAGCCATACCGCTTAAAACGCCTTATCGCTTTTCTTGACCCTTGGAGTTCGCCAAAAGGCGAAGGCTTCCAACTCGTTCAATCGCTTTATTCATTAGGCAACGGCGGATTCTTTGGCGTTGGAATTGGCAACTCTCGGCAAAAATATCTTTTTCTTCCGTTTGCTGAAAGCGACTTCATTTTTTCAATAATTGGCGAAGAAACCGGCTTTTTAGGCGCAACATTAGTCTGCTTAATTTTTCTTCTTATCATATTACGCGGAATAAAAATAGCACTCAACGCTAAAGACCGCTTTGGTTGTTTGCTTTCAACAGGAATAACAAGCATTATAGCAATTCAATTTATCTTAAACGTTTGCGTTGTTACTGGCTCAATTCCGCCAACCGGACTTCCGCTGCCGTTCATCTCGGCAGGGTCAACTTCGCTTGTGGTATTCATGAGCGCGATAGGAGTGGTTTTGAATATAAATAAACAAAATGAGAGCAGGGCGTAAAAACTCTGCTTTTTTGTTTGATAAAATTTATGTGATGGTTTTGTTAATTTTTAAAATTATGGTAAACTAAAATTAGGTGAGAGTTTATGAATAGAGTTTTATTAGTCGTTGACATGCAAAAGGGACTTGTTAACAGAGATAATTATAAAGAATTAAGTAAAAAGATTGATGAACTAATAGCAAAATGCGATTATGACAAATATGTTTTTACGAAGTTTGTTAACAAAAAAGGATCATTGTTTGAGAAAAGGTTGAATTGGGCAAATCTTAAAAATAAAGATTCGCAATCAATTTGCGTTAAAATTCCTGAAAATGCCTTAATTATTGAAAAATATGGTTATGGTTTAGAATTAAAAGATTTAAAACAAATAAAAGCATTTGGTATTGATTCAATAGATGTTTGTGGTTTGCAAACTGATGCTTGCGTTTATGCAATAAGCTTAGAGCTATGGGATAACGGGATTTTTCCAAACGTTTTGGTAAACTATACAGCAACTGATCCAAAAAAAGAAAAGCAGGCAAAACAAATGCTAATTCACCAGTTTGGGCAAGTTGACGAAAGATAAAAAAGCAGGGCAGCGCCCTGTTTTTTGTTTTGATTTTTATTGTTTTAATTTGGCGAAGAGTTTTTGGCCGGTTGTAAATAATAGGCAAGTGAAAGTTATAAGCAATGCGGCATAAATTATAACGCTAATTAAGGCTGTAAAAGTTATGCTTATGTTAAAGATTAAGTAAATTGCAATTGGAATAACTGCCATAACTGAGTTTAAAACCATTGCTAATAAAACAGACAAACTTTGTTTAACAACTTGCGTTTCATTTTCCCAGTTTAGTTTAGGAAGCCAAAGGTTAATCAAAAGCCCTGAAACGTCATTAATTAACAAGAATATCATAGTTATTCCGAAAACGATTAATCCGGAAAGAACGCTGTTAAACATTATTCCAGCAATAACTGATGCAATAGCAAGCGTTGGCGCTATAACAACGAGGCTAACCATTAGTTTTGACATAAAAACTTGATTAGCAGAAAGCGGTAATGCTCGCAAAAACCAGAAAGTTTTTCCGTCAAGTGATATTGAAACGCAAGAAATGCAGGTCATGGCAACGCAAAGGTTAACAACCAAAACAAAGAGATAAGGCAATTCGTTTTCAATATAAGGAATTTGAAGACTTGATAAAATTCCGCCGATGCCCCAAATAGCACTAATTATTGAAACAACAACTATTAAAATAGGTCCAATAATTGTGTTAACTAAATAGGCAGGGGTTGCAAAATATGATTTAATCTCTTTATTAACCAAATGAGTAAATGGGTTTTGCATTGGTTTTAAAACAATGTCTTTTTTAACGCTTGTGTAAACTCCAAAGTTTTTGCCATAAATGTTGATATAAAGTAAGGTTCCAATAATAATAGGAACAAGCGTTAAGCAAGCAAAAACAATAATTGAAACAAGCGATTGATCAAAGATAAACGTTAAAATTTGATTAGCAAGCCATCTGTCAGCAAAATATGCTTCCATGCTATCAAACTGAACTTTTCCATAGCCGTTAGTTTTAATTAACATAAGAACAAGAAGCAAGATATAAATTAGGGTTGGAACGAGCGATTTTAAAACGTTGCCAAATTTAATTCTGTTAAATAGTTTAACAACGATAAACTCCATAATCTCGCTAATTCCAACGCTAAGTAATGGTAAAAATAGGGTAACAATTATTCCAAATATTAAAACGTTAGCCGAAAAAGCAGGCGCCGTTATTTCATAAATAACGATATAAGGAAGAAGCATAATAACTGAGAAAAATAAGTCAAAAAGATATTTATTAACTAACTTAGAAATTATAATATCACGCTTTTTAATAGGAAGTGAAAGTAAAAAATCGGCATCAGACCCCTTAGTTTTTCCCGTAACGCGCATTATTCCAATAATCAAAATAACGGTTAGCGTTGTTATAATTGCGTGAAAAATACAGAGCTTACCAAGTTTTAGCCCTTCAAACATTGACCACGCTTGAAAAGAATAAAGGGCAAGAATTCCAACCATTCCTAAAATTAGCAAAACTAGCGCAACGTTGGTTGACATTCTGTTCTTTTTGCCTTGCAACCTTCCAAGCAATTGGTTAAAATTATTCTTTAATAGAATCTTTAGGTTGCTCATTATCAACACTCTCCAAGAATACTTTTTCAAGGCTCTTATCTTTCTTAACTTCTTCCATTGTTCCGCAGGCAATAATTTTTCCGTCTTTAATTATTGCAACTTTATTGCAAAGTTTTTCGGCAACTTCCAAAACGTGTGTTGAGAAGAAGATAGCGCCGCCATCTTTAACAAATTTTTTCATAATTTCTTTAACAGTAAAACTTGCTTTAGGATCAAGCCCAACAAAAGGCTCATCCATAACAACAAGTTTTGGCTTATGAATAAAAGCGGAAATTAAAACAAGTTTTTGCTTCATTCCGTGAGAATAAGTAGATATTGGGCTGTTTAAATCTTTTTCAAGACCTAAAAGTTTTGCATATTCAAGAGCCAATTTGTTTCTTTCTTCTTTACTAACGCGGAAGATATCAGCAACAAGCTCAAGATATTGGGTGCCAGTTAAAGTGTCATAAATATCAGGGTTGTCAGGAATATAGGCGATAATTTTTTTGCAATCAACAGGTTTTTTAACGATATCAATTCCATCAATTAAGATTTCGCCTTTATCAAAATCATTAATTCCAACAACGCTTTTAATTGTTGTTGTTTTCCCGGCGCCGTTAGGGCCAATAAATGCAAAGATATCGCCACTTTCAACATTAAGCGAAATGTTGTCAACAGCAACTTTTCCGTTTGAATAACTTTTTGTAAAATTCTTAATTTGTAACATAATAACCTCGCTTATATATAAAATTATATAACCTCATATTCTAATTGTCAATTTAAAACAGTCTTAATGGTCGCCTTTAATTTGACATCATTTTTTAATTTTGATATCATAAATTTATAAGGGGGGAAATATGAATAAAATAGCAAAATTTTTTCGTGATTTTGGTTTAACAAGTTTTCTTGCTGTTGTTGGAATAACGCTTACTATTTTTAGTGTTTTTGCCTTTAAAGGTGTTGACCATATTAAGAATTTTATTAAAACAGAGGCAACTGTTTCTGATGTTATTCTTTATGAAGATGCCCATTATGATGAGGCTAGCGATAACTATGTTGACGCAACTTATAAAGTTTATGTTAAATATTATGTTGACGAAGTTGAGCATGAAAATGAATATGGCATTTTTTCAGGGTATAAGGTTGGCGATAAGTTAACTATTTGTTATAACCCAGATGACCCTGATGAAATTGCGCAACCTAACGGAATAGCCGTGCCAATAATTATTTTAGTTATTGGAATATCCGCGTTAGTTGGTTGCGTTGTAACTGCTGTTTTTGCAGTAAAGAAACGTAAAAAATTAATAGAACAAGAAAAGGAGTTTGAAAATGGCAAGCAAAATGTATAATTTTAAACCAGATAAAAAATTTAAACAAGGTTATGTTTTAACTGATGAAAACAGGGAAGTTGTTTATGAGGCAATTATGACGAAATGGACATTGTTTCTTCCTTTTAAATTTCAATTTGTTAACCACCTAACCAATAAAACTGAAGAACATAAAGTTAGTCACACTGTTACTTCAAGTTTTTCAGGTTTTGGCGGAGGGTTGGAAGAAATGTTAACAACAAAATCTTCATTTAAATTTGATGGTAAAAAAATTTGGGATTATCTTCACGAAATGGGCGTCAGGCTTAGCTCAAGTTTTTCAAAAGGAAGCCTTGGAATGACTTACACAATGTCACTTAATGGCGAGCCAATTGCAACGCTAGCAACTTCAATGCCTGATGGTAAAAAGTTTATTTTAACGGCAAAGTGTTGCTATGACATAACAACTGATGAGAAATATTTAGACCTTGCGTTTTTAGGTGCTTTTGCGCTTGCAAGAACTGAACAATTAATTAATGAATAATAACAATTAAAACAGGGCTAGGCCCTGTTTTTTATATTAAAGTTATCAGAAGTAAAGAGACGAGTAACGTTGGAATTGATATTATAATTCCATATTTAAAGAAGTCTTTAAAACTATATTTCACTTCATTATTTTTAAGAATTCTCATAAACATAATTCCAGCAAGTGATCCGATTGGCGTTAAAATTGCGCAAATATTTGAAGCGGCAATAACTCCATAAACATACCCTAAACTTGATGCAAAAGAGGCAAGCGTTGTTGTCATAAGCATTGTCATAGGAATGTTGTTTAAAAGGTTTCCTAAAAGCAATGAGATTATTCCAACAACTATAATGTTTTGGGTTGAAATAAAGTTACCAAAACTTGAAATAATACCGGTGTTATTAATAACTGCAACAAAAATAGACATTGAAAGAAGAAATGGAATAAGTGAATAAGGCAATCTTTGTAATGCGCCCCATATTAAGTTTAATTTTTGTTTTTTTATTAATAACACCGGTATTATTTCAAGTTTTGGTAACTTTATTTCAACCCAAAACATTATAGTTGTTGGAATAATCTCATTGCTTTTAGGAAACCT
>JAILMD010000039.1 GCA_024692805.1 bacterium
CCTATGAATTGTCAATACCTATTTTTAAAACTAAACGTATTTCTCTTGCAAAATTATTATATTATAAGTATAATTAAAAATGGTGAATAATATGGCAAATTTTCCTATGGTTGCAATTGTTGGAAGACCAAATGTTGGTAAAAGCACACTTTTTAACAGAATTGCAGGCAAACGAATCAGTATTGTTCAAGATGAACCTGGCGTAACAAGAGATAGAATTTATGCCGATTGTGAATGGTGCGGGCATAATTTTACGCTTATTGATACTGGCGGGTTAGACATTGGGCAAAATGATGAAATAAGTTTTCATATTAAAAAACAGGCCGACATTGCTATTAGTTTAAGTGATGTTGTTATTTTTGTTGTTGACGGAAAGTCAGGGCTTGTTTCACTAGATAAAGAAGTTGCTGAAAAACTAAAAAAGTGTAAGAAACCGGTTATTTTAGCCGTTAATAAATTAGATAATTTTGATACTGATGCACTTTATGATTTCTATGAATTAGGCTTTGCAACATTCCCAATTTCAAGCACGCAAGGTAAAGGTGTTGGTGACCTTTTAGATGAAGTTGTTAAAGACTTTAAGCAGGGTGATGAAAGTCAGGCTGAAGACATTTTAAAGATTGCTATTGTTGGTAAACCAAACGTTGGCAAAAGCAGCCTAATTAACAGGCTTTGCGGTGAAGAAAGGGTTATTGTTTCTAGCGTTAGCGGAACAACGAGAGACGCTATTGACGTTCCGTTTGTTGTTAATAAAAAGAAATATTTATTGATTGATACTGCCGGAATGCGAAGAAAGGCAAAGATTGAAGATGAAAGCGTTGAGAAATATAGCGTTTTTAGAACTATTGATAGCATAAAAAGGGCAGACGTTGTTGTTTTGGTTATTGATTCAAGTGAAGAAATTAGCGAGCAAGACGTTAAAATTGCTGGGCTTATTCACGAAGAAAACAAGCCTAGTGTTATAGTTATGAATAAATGGGATAAAATAACTAAAACAACTAACACGATGAAACAATTAACAGATAAACTTAGTTATGAATTAGCCTTTATGAGTTATTTTAAACCTGTTTATTTAAGCGCTTTAACCGGAAGCAGAATAACTACATTAATGAAAGCGGTTAACGAAGTTTGGGAAAATGCTAACCGAAAAGTTCCAACAGGAATTTTAAATGATTTAATTAGTTCAGCATTTATTGGAACGGCTCCTCCAACTAAAAATGGTAAAAAGTTTAAAATTTACTATACAACTCAAAGTGGGTCAGTTCCTCCAACATTTGTTATGTTTGTTAACGATATTAAAATTGTTACCGATAACTACCTTAGATATCTTGAAAACTTTATAAGAAAGTCAATAGATTTTTCAGGAACGCCAATAAAGATAAAATTAAAAGCTAAAAACGAGGAGGACATTTAATGGTTTGGTGGCATATTGTTTTAACAGTGATTGTTTCTTATATGTTTGGAAACATTAGCATTGCAAGAATAATTAGTAATAGAAAACATAAAGACGTAACAAAACTTGGTTCTGGCAACCCCGGAACAACTAATATGCTCCGTAACTTTGGTTTTAAAGTTGGGCTTCTTAACTTTATTCTTGACATAACAAAAGGCGTTATTCCAACGCTTGCTGCGCTTCTTATTTTTAAATCAACGGCATATGCTTATATAGCAGGGCTTTCTGTTATTGTTGGGCATATTTATCCTGTTGTTTTCAAGTTTAAAGGCGGAAAGGGAATTGCTAGTATGCTTGGCGTTTTCCTTGTAACTAACCCAATTGCAACTCTAATTGTTATTGCAATCGCTGCAATTTCATGGCTTTGCTTTGAATATGGAAGCGTTGCAAGTTTCTTGTGTGTTACGGCGCTAACTGTTATTGAAGGATTCCGCGCTAAAAGCGTTGCTAACGGCGAAGAAAACCTAGTTTGCGTTTTATTATTCTCAATCTTTTTAATAACTTGGTGGGCTCATAGAAGCAATATCGAAAGATTATTGGTTGGTCGTGAAGGAAAGGTTAGTTTAATTAAGAAAACTAAAAAGATGTTAAAACAAAGGGGAGATGTTGAAGGTGAAAAATAGGGCAAGTTTTTGGCTTTATCTATTAGCGGTTTTATGTGGCGCTTGTGGAATTATTCTTTGTTTCACTTTCATTTTAATTCCAATAGGAATTTACTTAATTGTTGGCTGCACTTTTTATAAAAACTTGGCTGGCGTTAGTGACGCTGATTTAAGCCTTTATGTTAAGCCGTTATCTTATTGGGCAATTTTTGTTTCAATAGTTATGTTTCCAATAGGGTTAATTAGTTTGATTCCGTTTAGTTTTGCTAGATCAAATAATATTAAAGTAACAAGCGTTAAACAAGAGCCTGAAAGCCAGCCAGATAACAATAGCGAAAATGGCGAAGCCGAGCAGGTTGTTGTTAGCGAAGAAGAAATGCAAAAATTTTTAGAAATTAAGAAATATCATGAACAGGGCATTATTTCAGATGAGGAGTTTGAAAGAGCCAAAGCAGTTATTTTTAAAAAACAATAAATATCCCAATCGGGATATTTTTTATTGGTAAATTCATATAGAAAATGTGTTTTTAAAGTTGACAAGTTTTTTTGTTTTGATATAATAAACATACCATAAAAACTATACTGATTTTGGGGGGTAACTAAAATGATGAAAGCAAATGATAACAATGAAAAAATAGAGAGTCTTAAAGAAAAGGTTTTAAAAGAATTGGTTAAAAAACAAGAAATAAAAAAACCTTTAACAAAAGATGATGAATACTTTTCTTGGCTAGCAAGTTTTACTGAGAAAAATGATGGGAAGTTTTGTAATGACGATTGGGATTATAGCCCTGAAGATATCAGTAAGGAAGATGCCGGTAAAGTTAAAAATCTATATTACTTTTATTTAGTTTTAGCAGATTATGCAGATGAGTTTGGAATTGATCAAGAACTAGAAAGAGGCTTTTATGGCTCTGCTGTTAGAGTTAGATTTAATGACGCAATTTATAAAATTGGATATGTTACCGGCCAAGGATCTTACGAGTATTGCATGAAAGTTAATGAAGAAGAAAATTTTGCTGATATGGTTATTGATTTTAATGACGTTAAAAAGTTTTATAATAATAAATATAATCTAGAAGAGGAAAGCAGAGAATTGTAAAATAAAAACACACGCGTTTGGCGTGTGTTTTTTGTTTTCTATTTATAAACAGGAAATTTACTGCATAAATCTAGAACTTTTTGTTTGCTTCTTGAAACGGCAGATTCACCGTTTTCAATTATATCGGTTATAATATCAGCAATTTCAAACATTTCTTTTTCTTTCATTTTTCTTGTTGTTACGGCTGGAGTTCCTATTCTTAGCCCACTAGTAACAAAAGGTGAGCGTTTTTCGTTAGGAACGGTGTTTTTGTTTGTTGAAATATTTGCTTCCTCTAATAAATTTTCTAATTCTTTGCCGGTTATTTCTCTGTCGCTTAAATCAATAAGCATTAAATGGTTATCTGTTCCGCCACTAACAAGTTTAATCCCGTTTTCTAAAAGCCTGTTTGACAACGCTTTTGCGTTCTTTATTATTTGTTTTTGGTAGGTTTTAAAACTTGGTTTTAATGCTTCACCAAATGCAACAGCTTTTCCTGCGATAACGTGCTCTAATGGTCCTCCTTGAAGGCCAGGGAAAACTGCGCTATCTATTTTTTTAGCAAATTCTTCTTTACACATTATTATTCCGCCACGCGGACCACGTAATGTTTTATGTGTTGTTGAGGTAACAACATCAGCGTAAGGAATAGGAGAAGGGTGAAGACCTGTTGCAACAAGCCCTGCAATGTGGGCAATATCAACAACTAAATATGCTCCAACTTCATCAGCAATTTCTCTAAATTTTTTAAAATCAATTTTCCTGCTGTATGCGCTGGCTCCTGCCATGATTAATTGTGGTTTACATTCTTTAGCAATCTTTTTAATTTGTTTATAGTCTAACTTACCATTTTCGTCAACACCATAATTAACGCTGTTATACAGTTTACCAGAAGCGTTTGCTTTATAACCATGGGTTAGGTGACCGCCATCAGTTAAGTTTAACCCTAAAATTGTATCCCCTGGGTTAAGAAGCGCTAAAAAAACGGCCATGTTTGCGCTTGCTCCGCTATGTGGTTGAACATTAGCATGTTCACATCCAAATAGTTTTTTAAGGCGTTCTATAGCTAATGTTTCTATTTCATCAATATATTTGCAACCGCCGTAATATCTTTTACCAGGGTAGCCCTCAGCATATTTGTTAGTTAAAACACTTCCAACAGCCTCTAAAACGGCTTGAGAAACATAGTTTTCGCTAGCAATAAGTTCAAGATGTTCACATTGTCTTGTCTTTTCTTTTTGGATTGATGAAAAAACTTCAAAATCTGCTTTTTGTAATTTTTGATTATTTACCATAAAACGGACCTCCTTAACCAAAAAGATTTTAACATAAATTAAACAACAATCAAAATGTTTTACTTTAATTAATTTTATGTTAAAATCTATTTAGGAGAAAACAATGGAAATAATAAATGGAACTCAGGTTGCCTTTCTAGTTAAGGAAAAGTTAAAAGATGATATTAAGAATAACTTTATTGAGTTAAATAGGGCTGTCCCTAAATTAGCGGTTATTTTAGTTGGAAATGATCCTGCTAGTTTAATCTATGTTGAAGGAAAATCTAAGGCATGCAGCCAGGTTGGAATATCTTCACAGATGTTTCATTTAGATGAAAAAACAACAGAAAATGAATTAAGAGAAGTAATCGAAAAGTTAAATAAAGATAAAACAGTTGATGGAATCTTATTGCAACTTCCGTTGCCAAAACATTTTGATGAAAATAAAATGGTTAATCTTATCTCTCCAGAAAAAGATGTTGATGGGTTAACGAGAGTTAATCTTGGCAAGTTGATTTCAAATGATAACACAGGGTTGTTTAGTTGTACGCCAAGCGGTATTATAGAACTTTTAAAATATTATAATGTAAATCTGAAGGGGAAAGACGTTGTTATAATAAATAGAAGTTTGCTCGTTGGCAAACCCCTTGCGTTTATGTTTTTAAATGAAGATTCAACGGTAACAATTTGTCATAGTAAAACTAAAGATTTAAAAGAAAAAACACTAAAGGCGGATATAATTGTTGTTGCTGTTGGTAAAAAAGGGTTTTTAACGCAAGACATGGTTAAGGATGGCGCCATTGTTATTGACGTTGGAATAAATAGAAATAATGAAGCAAAAAAGGTTTGCGGTGATGTTGACTTTGAAAACGTTTCAAAGAAGGCAAGCCTTATAACCCCTGTTCCTGGTGGGGTAGGGCCAATGACAATAGCAATGCTTCTTAAAAATACTTATTTAGCGGCTATTAAAAATAGATAATCTTTAATAAAAAACACACGCTTTGATGCGTGTATTTTTTTATTATTTTTCTTGAGCTATTTCAAGTTCGTAGTTTAATTTTTCTAATCGTTCTTGCGCAGACTCACAAATTTTTGTTGCAACTTTTAAGTCTTCTTTTCTATATTTAATATAATCTTTTAACCTAACTATTTTTGAAATAATAGTTGTTTTAACAGGTTTACGCATATTCTCAGGGAGAATGTCAACTGAATTGTTTAAAGAATCCCTTAAATTCTCTAAATCGTAATATGCTTTATTAATTTGATAATCTAAGATTAAACAATCTTTTTGACGACATTTGATAAAATATTCGCACTTTTTAATTTCTAATTCAACATCAGCAACTGCTTCATTTCTATCGTTATTTTCTAATATTTGTTTTTCTTTTCTGCGAGCGTGTCTAATGCGAGTTATTTTTTCTTTCCTTTCTTTACTCTCAGCGAACTTTTCTTTTTTATCTTTATATAACATTTTAGACATATCATAAGGCCTACACATTGTAAAACTAATTCTAGTTAGTTCTTCATTAACCTTATGGTTGCCTTTTTTAACTCTGCAATTAGTTGATGTTAATTCATTTGTTGCCCTTTTTTCTTCGCCAAGTTGCCTTGCAAGTCTTTTTTTAGATGATCTTGAATCGTTATTCATTATTCTTCTTCCTTTTGTTTTAAAGTAAGAAAATTATATCATAAGGGTTATTTCATTGCAATATTGTTTTAATAAAAAATGAAAAATTTTGGTTAAAATTAACGTTGTTTTTTAAACATTATAATTGTTCTTTTGTCATAACCAATTAGGCAATGGAATATTCTTTAATAATCAAACAGGTAGGAGGATTTTATGGAAAAGTTTGATTTATATAAGGATATTGCTTCGCGCACTGGTAATGATATTTATCTTGGGGTTGTTGGCCCAGTTAGAACAGGTAAATCAACATTTATTTCAAGGTTTATGGAAAAACTTGTTTTACCAAAAGTAAGCGATCAAAATGTTTTAGCAAGAACAACTGACGAGCTCCCACAATCAGCCGCCGGCAAAACAATTATGACGATGCAACCGAAATTTGTTCCTAATGAAGCGGTAAAGGTTGATTTTGGTGATGGCGCAAATGCAAGAGTTAGACTTATTGATTGCGTTGGATATCTTATTGACGGCGTAAGCGGTCACACAGAAGACGGCGAAGACAGAATGGTTAAAACGCCTTGGAGCGAAGATGAAATGCCGTTTAGCGAGGCCGCTGAAATTGGAACTAGCAAGGTTATAAAAGAGCATTCAACAATTGGCATTTTAGTAACAACTGACGGAACTATTGGCGACCTTCCTAGAAACAATTATGTTCAAGCCGAAGAAAGAGTTGTTAGTGAACTTAAAGAAAGCGGAAAACCTTTTGTTATCGTTTTAAATTCAACTGACCCTAACAGCAACGCAACCGAGGAATTAAGGGCAAGTCTTGAAACTAAATATGGCGTTAGTGTTATCGCAACAAGTGTTAAAGAAATGGAAGAAAATGATATTATTAATATCTTAAAAGAAGTTTTACAAGAATTCCCAATAACAATTTGTAAGTTTAAACTTCCTAATTGGGTTAAAGCGCTTGCTTATGATAATGCCGTTATTCAAGAAATAATTGGTGGGCTTAGGGCTCAAAGTGAAAGTTGCTTTGTTATGAAAGACGCTAAAAACTTAGAGCAAGCCTTTGAAGAAAATGAAAACATAAACGGCGTTAAAGTAAATAATATTAATCTTGCTAACGGCGAAGTTGATTATGAAATTAGCGTTAATCAAAACTTATTCTATAAACTTCTTAGCCAAGAGTGTGGCGTTGATATTCCTGACGACTTCTATTTAATGAGTTATATGAAACATTTAACTCATGCTAAACTTGAATATGATAAAATCAAATCAGCACTTGATAGCGTTAAAGAAACAGGTTATGGCGTTGTAATGCCAAGCATTGATGAAATGACGTTAGAGGAGCCACAAATCATTAAAAAAGGCGCTAACAGCGGCGTAAGGCTTCGCGCTAGCGCACCAAGTTTGCACATAATGAGAGTTGATGTTCAAACTGAATTAAGCCCAGCAATTGGAAGCCCAGAACAAAGCGAAAATTTTGCTAAATTCTTACTAAGTGAATTTGAAAATAACCCACAAGGAATTTGGGAAACAAATATGTTTGGTAAACCTTTAAGCTTTATGGTTAAAGAGGGAATAAATTCTAAACTTGCTAGCCTGCCAGAAGAAGCACAAGTTAAAATGAGAAAAACATTAACTAAAATTGTAAACGAAGGGAAGGGCGGAATAATCTGTATATTATTATAAAGCCCTACTTCATAACATTATAATAACTATAAAGAGTGTTAATTGCGCGGTTATATTCCATTAATGCGTCGCGATTAATGCTCCAATAGCTTAACATTCCATAGTTGTTGGCCTTTGCGTGGTCAGCAACTTTTTTTGCCATAGCCGTTGTAAAGGTTGGAAAATATGAACTTTCATAACCAATGCAAACCGTTGCGCCTGTTTTAGAATAGGCTTGCGCTGTTGTTAGGTTAATTCCATAATTAGAATAAATTGATTGCATTTGGTTAATGCTGTTTTCAATTGCTCTAATTGAAGCGTCGCCATAATCTTCGCCTTCATAAAGTCCAGCGCCATAACACATTGTCATTGAGTTAATGAGTGCGATATCAACGCCGGCATCAAGATAGGCTTTAATTAGTTTAGTTTGTTTTTCTTCCCAGCCTGATGGCATAATAGGGATTGTTAAAGTTACTGAAACGCCTGTTTCGGTTTGCGCAGCGGCAACCGCCCTTGCGTTAGCGCGATTTTCTGCTTCACCTTGGTTACTTTCTTCAATATCAAGATCAATGCGTTTGCAGTCATATTTATTGATAACATCAACATACATATCTTTTAGCTTTTCTTCATTTTGAGTTATAACCCACGGAGCTTTGCCATATTGACCGCCGAATGAAATAGCGAAGTCACCACCATTAGCTCTAATTTCATCCATAACTGAAATAATACCGGCATATTGGTAAGCGTCAGCACCATTTTCAGTAATTGAGTTATAGCCGCCCCAACGCCAATTAATATTACCGTCTTGATCAAGCGGATTAGTTTGAGAAGGATTAATAAACCCTAAATTAAAATAGTTTATTTCTGTTTCGTTTTGAACTTGGCCTAGGTCAGCAACCCCATTAATACTATAAGCGTTAGAGGTATCAACCCAACTTGTCATGTCAGCAAAAGGAGCAAAAACTTGTTTTGGCCACCCAGCGTCATTAGTTTGCGTTTCATTAATAATTCCAATTCCTTGATCAAGCGAAATAAAAACAATGCTTAAAACAAATAGGGCAGCAAGGCTTGCAAAAACAATATTATAAAAATTTTTATGCTTTCTATATTCACGTTTTGTACTTATAAAAACTGCATTTTTATGTTTTCTTTTAGTTAAAATACCATTATTTTTATTATTTTTAGACTTATTGTTGATTATTTGGTTGTTTTCATTATTGTTATTTTTTGTTTTGTTTTCCATAAAAATTTCCTTTATCATTAGTTTTTATAAAAACAAAATAATTATTCTTAAC
>JAILMD010000055.1 GCA_024692805.1 bacterium
AATAATTTGGGGCTAGAGAATAAACCTATTTTTTCAAAATATGTTTTAAATAAAAACAACCAAACTCAAGGCGATTTGTTTTTAGGAAATTTAAAGATTGCTAACAGCAATGTTTCAATGTTTGCTGATTTTTATAAAACATTTTCTAGCATTGAGGCTCCGCTTGTTTTCTTGCCATATTTCAAAAATGAAATAGGGGAAGTTTTCTTCTTGCCGGGCGTTTTGTTTGGGTTAAACAAGAATAAACAAAATAAGGGTCAAGCCTTTGTTGGCGCCGTTCAAAATTTTAGCCCAATTAAAGATGACAGGTTTTCTAAAAATATGGATAGATTCTTAAGAAAAGTTAACAGCGGGCTTGATATGGCTTCAATTGAATCAAACGTTTCGCCAAAAGCCGTTGTTAGCATGACTCTTTTTATGGAATTTGTTAAAAGCCTTGAAATTGATAAAGTTTATGCTAATAATTTTGCTCCTTTAAGGTATGCTTCAAAAGAAAACAGGGCCAACTTTTTAAAATCAAGTTCAGATAATTTGCAAGGCGATTTAATGCTTGAGAAAATTGACGCTGACCAATTTAATATAACAAACAAATTTATGTATTTATTTGCGCGAATGAAGCATCATTTTTCTAGAATTGATTTAGATTATTCAGACTTTGGTTGTTATTTAAATCTAAATCTTGAAACCGATAATAATGACAATATTATTTACGACATTTCACGCATCACTCAACAAGAATTACAAAACAATAAACAATTATAATCCAGGGCGAAAGCCCTGTTTTTTTAACAAAAAAAGAAAGACTAGCGTAAAATGCAATAAAAGTGGAGTTTTTATGCAAAAATTTGTTATCCACGGAAGACGAAAACTAGCGGGAAGCCTTGTTGTTGAAAGTGCTAAAAATGCAGTTTTGCCTATTATTGCGGCAAGCATTTTAACCGAAGAACCAATAATGATTAAAAACGTTCCTAAAATTATTGACGTTGTTAAAATGTTTGAGATTTTAGAGAAAATGGGCGGAAAGGTTAGTTTTATTGATGATGATTGTGTTATTGATAATAGCCACATAACCAAGTTTGAAATTGAGCCAACGCTTGCTAGGTTTATTCGCTCGTCTATTTTTATGCTTGGGCCGTTAGTTGCAAGGTTTGGCAAGGCAAGGGTTGCTTACCCAGGCGGTTGTGATATTGGAAGCCGACCTATTGACCTTCACCTTCAAGGATTAAGAGAACTTGGCGTTGAAATTAACGAAGAACACGGCTTTATTAATTGTAGCGTTGATAAAATCAAGTCGGGAATTATTCACTTAGATTTTCCAAGCGTTGGCGCAACTGAAAATATTATGATGGCGAGCGTTTTAAGCGAAGGGAAAACAACGATAATGAACTGCGCTAAAGAGCCTGAGATTGTTGACCTTGCTAACTTTATTAACTCAATTGGTGGGCTTGTTAGTGGCGCTGGAACTAGCACTATTGAAATTATAGGGGTTTCTAAACTTGGCTCGGGAAGTTTTCTTCCTATTCCAGACCGAATAATAACAGGAACTTATCTTCTTTCAGCGGCAATAACAGGGGGGCGGCTTGAACTTAAAAACGCTAATTACGAACACGTTTATTCGCTAATAAAAAAACTAAGGGGCGCAGGCTGTAAAATAAAAACAGAGCAAAGCAAAATAACGATTGAATGTGATGGGCGTCTTTCAAGTATTGCTAGCATTGAAACTCAGCCATACCCAGGGTTTCCAACTGACCTTCAGGCTCCGCTTATGGCACTATGTTCAGTTAGTGACGGGATGAGTGTTATAACTGAAAACCTTTTTGAAACGCGGTTTAAACACGTTCCTGAACTAATTAAAATGGGTGCTAACATAACAATTAAAGATAGGATGGCGATTGTTAGGGGAGTAAGTGATCTTTATGGCGCGCAGGTTAACGCAACTGACCTTAGAGGTGGCGCTAGCTTAGTTTTAGCAGGGCTTGTTGCTCACGGCGAAACACACGTTTTAAACGCTAACTATATTGACAGGGGTTATTTTGAACTTGAAAACAAGTTAAACAGTGTTGGAGCAGATATTATAAGAAGTTCTAGTTAAAATATTAGCAAATTGTTTGCCAAAAGCATAAAAAGTTGTTACAATTAAACTAGATAAGAGGTAACAAATGCTAAAAAGCAAGAAAAGTTTAATTATTGTTGTTTCAATTTTAGGCGTTTTAGCTCTTCTTTTGATTGCCGGAAGCGCTTTGTTTTCTCTTAGAAACGTAACGATTGATTATCTTGCTTATGGCGATGAAATTAGTAAATATAATAAGGAAGAAATTGTTAGAGTTGCAAACTTTCCTATTGGCAAGAATATTTTGTTTTTAAAATATGATCAAAACATTGAAAAAATTGAGGAGAATTTCCCTTATGCTAAAGTAACCGGCGTTAAAAGGAATTTCCCTGATAAACTCATAGTTTATATTGAGCAAAGAGTTCCTGCTTTTAGAGTAAATTATGAGGGAGATAATTGGGCAATTGTTGACACTGAACTTAAGGTTTTAAGAGTTGTTAGTGAAAGCGAACTTACTGCAAGCGAGCAATCACTTGCGATTTGGAATAACTTTGGGGTAACAAACGTTAGCCTTGGTAAAAAGATAGATAAACAAACTGAAAAAGATATAACTTTTAGCCTTTATCGCGGAGTTGTTGATGATGATGTTGAATTAAACTTAAGCATCATTAAAACAATTGATTATGAAGCTAATGAAGGTGAAACACCGCTTGTTACATTAGTTTTAGATGATGGCGTAACAATCAAGATTTTTGGGCTTAATAATTTAAGTGAAAAAATGGTTGGTGGGTTTAATCACTATCAAAACTATGTTCAGGGAAGCGTTGACGCTAGCACTAGAATTATAACCGTTCCTGAAAACTTCACGTTAGAATCTGGGTCAGGAATAACAAGTTAATATAAACGAGCTATCTAGCTCGTTTTTTTATCTAAAAAATTTTATATAAGTTGGAAAAATTAAGGCAATTGTGTTTGACACTCTTGTCAATTTTGTTGTAACATAATTATGAATAATTATATTCTGGGGGATTGTGATGGCAAGAAGTGTTGCAATTGTTGATATCGGTTCATCTAGCATAACGGCTTTAATCGGTGAAAGAGGAATAAATAACACCTTTAGAATTTTAGGTAAAGGGGTTAGTGATTACGCTGGTTTTGAAAACGGCCAGTTTATTGAGCCTGAAACTGTTAAAATGGCAGTTGGTCTTGCAATTGCCAATGCTGAAAGTTCTTCAGGAATGAAAATAACGGAAGCCTTTGTTGGCGTTCCTGGCGAATTCTCAACGGTTATTTGCAAAGAATGTTCTTTAACTTTTGCAAAACAAAAGAAGATAACTCAAAAAGAAGTTGACCAACTTTATTTTACGAATAACAACTTTAAATATCCAACCCACACTGTTATTAATAATTCTCCAATTTACTTTACTCTTGAAGACGGAAGAAGGGTTATTGACCCTGTTGGAAACTATGCAACAAGGCTTAACGCTTTAGTTAGTTATGTTTTAGCGGAAAATAACTTCCTTGATTTTATGGAAAACATATTCAGTGAAATTGGCGTTAGGCAAACTTATTACGTTAGCGCTTGCCTTGCAGAATGCCTTCATATGTTTGAGCCTCAAATAAGAGATAGATATGTTTTGCTTGTTGACTGCGGTTATATAACAACAAACGTTATGTTATCAAGAGGCGATGGCTTATTATTCTTATCTAACTTCTCAATGGGTGGCGGATATATTACTGCTGACTTATCATCTTGTTTAAAGATTGGGTTTAGTGTTGCTGAAAACTTAAAGCATAAAGCAGTTATAAGTTGGGAAGCTGGGAAAGATGATACTTACGACGTTGCTAATAAAGACGTTATTGAATCATTTGCCGCTAAAGACACTAACCAGATAATTAGAGATAGAATTGACCTGATTGCAAAATATATTGAAAAATCATTAGCAAATTGTGTTTATGATTTTCCTGAATATATTCCGCTTTATATAACAGGCGGCGGCCTTAACTATATTAAGGGAATTAAAGATTATTTAACTAAGAGATTAGGAAGAAGAGTTGAATTAGTTAAACCAAACATTCCTCATATCTCAAGGCCAGACACTAGTTCTGAAATAGGCTTGCTTGATGTTTGCATTGATATAACTGATGGTTATTTAAATATTTTAGCGATTAATTAAGGGGGAGAACTTATGGATTTTAGTAATATTGCTCCAATTTGCCAAATATTAGTTGTTGGTGTTGGTGGTGGCGGTAATAACGCAATAAACAGAATGGTTGCGGCTGGGGTTAAATCAGCTAAGTTTTTAGCGGTTAACACTGATAAACAAGCGCTTATGATTTCTAACGCTCAAGACCAACTTCAAATTGGTGAGAAATTAACACGCGGACGTGGTGCCGGCGCTGACGCTGAAGTTGGGCGAAAAGCCGCTGAAGAAAGCAGAGCGGAAATTGCTGAAAAGTTAAAGGGCGCTGACCTTGTTTTTGTTACTGCCGGAATGGGTGGTGGAACAGGAACGGGGGCTGCTCCTGTTATTGCAAGCATTGCTAAAGAAATGGGAATTTTAACAATTGCCGTTGTAACAAAGCCATTTGAATTTGAAGGCAAAACTAGAATGAATAATGCTGAAATGGGCATTAAAAATCTTTCTAAATGTGTTGACACACTTGTTGTTATTCCTAATGACAGACTTTTACAAGTTGTTCCAAAAGGAACAAGTTTTGTTGACGCATTTAAATATGCTGATGATGTTTTAAGACAAGGAATTCAAGGAATTGCTGACTTAATCGCAACTCCATCACTTATTAACCTTGACTTTGCTGACGTTAGAACGGTTATGAAAAACAGGGGTCTTGCTCATATGGGAATTGGTGAGTCTTCTGGCGAAGGAAGAAATGTTGATGCTGTAAGGCAAGCCGTTGCGAGCCCACTTCTTGAAACAACAATTGAAGGCGCGCAAGCCGTTATTATTAACGTTTGTGGTGGCTTTGATATGAGCCTAGATGAAGTTAACGAAGCCGTTAAACTTGTTAAAGAAGTTGTTGACCCTCACGCTAATACAATATTTGGTGCAACAATTGACGAAGAATATAAAGACAGAATTAAGATAACGGTTATTGCAACCGGTTTCCAAAATAGCGCCTTTGAAGCAATGATTCGCGATGACTCAGCTGATAAAAAAGACGAGCCAACAATAATAAAACCAATTGCCGAAAGCGTTTTTGACAAAACAAAATTTAGCGATTTCTTAGCCGGAAATAAACTAACTGCTTCAACTTTAAAAATAGGCGGAGAAACTCAAAACCAACCAAAAATTTTTGGTGAAGAAATAAAGGCTCCAAAAATTCAAACAAATCTTCTTAGTTCAGATTTTGATGAGTTTAATGACGTTGCTCCTGAAAAACCTGAAAAGATTGAGGAGCAAGAGCCAGAAATTGATAAAGAGCCAGAAGAAGTTAAAGAAGAGCCAAAACTTGCTTCATCAAACCTTGACGTTTCAGCACTCAATAACAAAATAGTTGTTGATGATGACGACATTCCTCCATTTATGAGAAGAAAATTTAAATAATTGGAGAAATGTAATGAAAATTTCATCAAAGGGAAGATATGCTGTTAGGGTTTTAGTTGATATTGCAACAAGTCCCAAAGATTATGTTAGCATATCTGAAATTTCAGAACGCCAAGATCTTTCTGTTAAATATCTTGAAAAGATTATGAACTTGCTTGTTAAAGGCAAATTAGTAACAAGCCTTATGGGCGCTAATGGCGGCTATAGGTTAACTAAGCCAGCAAAAAAATGTACTATTGCTGAAGTTTTCGAGTTAACAGGAGATGCTCCAATGCTTGCGCCTTGTAAAATCAATAATTGTCCAAAGGCCAATAAATGTTCAACGATTGGATATTGGGAAACATTACAAAATTTGATTTTAGAAAACTTAAATAAAATAACAATTCAAGATTTAATTGATAAAACTTATTAAAGGGTGTTGACAAGAACACCTTTTATTATTATAATGATATCATACCGAATTGGTAGGAGATTATTATATGATATATTTAGATAATGCTGGAACAACTAAAGTTTCAAAAAATGTTAAAGAAGCTATGCTTCCTTATTTTGATGAGATTTATGGGAATGCTAGTTCGCTTCATACTTTTGGTCAAATTGCTAAAGAACATTTAGAAAGCGCAAGAGGTAAAGTTGCAAAACTTATTGGCGCCGAACCTAATGAAATTTATTTTACTTCAGGCGGAAGTGAAATAAATTTCATTAGGTTCGGCGCCAATAAGTTTTGCAACTTTACCTCTTGCGCTTTCTAAATGTTCTTTAGCAATTTGACCAAAAGTATGAAGCGAACTAGCAT
>JAILMD010000005.1 GCA_024692805.1 bacterium
TTCTTCACTTGGTAGATAATTACAAAAAGCAATTATATGATAACCATCTTCCTTTTTATATCTAATAATTCTTTGCTTGTTATCCTCTTCTTCTTTTTCCATAAGTTTAAGGCCAACCAATCTTGCAATCTTTTCAACATCTCTGTTTGTTAACCATTTAACAAAACTCTCTTTTGCTTGCATTATAAAACTCCTTAAGTGTGTTGTTAATCACATTATACAATAAATTATCAAAGCATACTAGGTTTAATCAAAAAACACCCATTTGGGTGTTTTTTTAACATTTTAATTAATCTAAACCAATCATAACTGTTGTTATTGTTGCAAAAGATGGAATTGCATAGTTAGAAACACCAACAGTATAAGTTGCTTCTTGATGAGTTTTGCAATTTTGATATTCAAAATTATAATAGAGCAAAACGTGATAAGTATTAGCAATTCTGAAAACTTCATTATCTCTTCCGAAATCATATTCTATATAATCTTGTGTTTCTTTCCTTAAATCTTGTGGGAAATTTCTTCCGTTAACTCTTCCTGTTAAAAGCTCAACAAAGCTTCCTGATTGTGCCATTGAACCATAAACATGTTCCCATTCCCAATAATTGCCCCAAGAACTAGTATATTTCTCCCAGTGATCATTTTTATAAACTAAAACTGTTTCGTTAACATACATTAAAATTTCTTCATAGCTGTTTGAATTATTTTTACTGTCAGTATAAGAATATTCAACGTAAATAATATCTCTTTCAGCGCCACAAATAGTAGCAGGTTTTCTTATAACCCTCCACTCTTTATCGTAATTATAATTAGTATCTTCACTATGATAAGTTAACGTTGCATCATAACTAATATCAGTTGGAATAACTGCTAAATATCTATCCATTTTTCTGCAACCAGATAATCCAACAGCGCAACTAATTAAACAAATAATTGCAACCATAAAACTAAAAATTTTCTTTTTAATCATAATCTCTCCCCTTATTAACTTCATAATATCACAAGTTTTTTCTTTAATCAAATAATTATGCCATGTTTGGCAATAATTAAACAGGTATTATGTTTAACATAAGAATAAGAAAAGCCCCATTTTTAGGGCTTTTAATCTTCTAATGCTTTAATCTTCTTAATTATTTTAGCATAAATTGGTTTCATAAAAAGTTCGGTTGCTTTGGTCGTAAATTCACTAAAAGTCATCCACCTAACGTCGCTATTTTCATCTTCTTTTTTGCAAACATATTCATTTTCATCTGCTTCAAAAAGATAAAAAGTGTTTAGATGAAGATGAGTGTTAACAAACTCCCCTTTCCTATAATGGCAAGGAATTGGCAAGATATCAACGCTAACAGGCTCGCTAATTAAAACCTTAAAGTTTTTAAGCGATGTTTCTTCTGTTAACTCAGTTTTTGCAACTTTAAGCATATCGTCAACGCCTTCAGCATGTCCGCCTGGGCAAGCCCACGTTTGAAGCAAGTTATGAAAAACACAAAGCACTTTATCGTGAGTTTTGTTTATAACAAAGGCGCAACTTGTTAAATGACAAATTTTATTATCACGCGTTAAAATTTGGCCTAGATCTTTTTCTAAACTCGTTATAAACTTGATATCTTTTTCTTCTTGCTCACAACTTGGGCAAAACTCTTCCAGCATTTTGGTTGTTAAACTCATTTTACACCTTATTGATTATAACCATGTTAGAACTTGTTGAATCTTGGCCAGCAGTTTGAACAACAATATCCCCCGAGTTAACAAGACCTGAATATCTAGCGCAATTTCTTGCGTCTTCAAGCAACTTTTCAGTTGAACTTATTTCATTTTGCATCATTGGCATAACGCCCCAAACAAGACCAAGTTGCATAAACGTTCTTTCAACAGGAGTGCACCCAATAATCATTGTTGTTGGCCTAAACCTGCTAACTTCAATGGCTGTTGACCCCGTTTTTGTTACGGCAATTATTGCCTTAGCTTGGCTAGTTTGCGCTAAAACGCAAGCGCTCAATGCAACGCCACCGGTTATTGAAGTTGTTTTACTATTTATGTTAGCAAGATCTGCGTTAAACTTAGCAGTTTGCTCACATTCTCTAACAATTTTATCCATAACGCTAACAACTCGTGCTGGGTCACGCCCAACGCTTGTTTCGCCTGAAAGCATAACAGCATCAGCGCCATCTAAAACAGCATTAGCAACGTCACTAATTTCAGCTCGTGTTGGCCTAATATTAGTTGTCATTGATTCAAGCATTTCAGTTGCAACAATAACAAGTTTGCCGGCGTTTTTACATTTGTTAATAATCATCTTTTGCATTTGAGGGATTTTCTCAAATGGAATTTCAACGCCCATATCTCCGCGCGCAACCATAATTCCGTCGCTCGCATTAATAATTTCATCAATATTATCAATTCCTGCTTGGCTTTCAATTTTTGAAATAATCTTAACTCCATTATCGCCGAGTTTTATTGCATAATCTCTAACTTGCAAAACATCACGCGCAGAGCTAACAAAAGAAATTGCAAGATATTCAGCGCCGTTAGTTAAAGCAAAGTTAATATCTTTTTTATCGTTCAAACTAAGGTAAGGAAGGTCAAGTTTTGCGCCAGGAATATTAATACTCTTATTATTTTTAAGTTCCCCACCAAAAACAACTTTAGTATAAACTTCTGTTCCTGTTGTTTTAATAACGCTAAGCTCAGTCATTCCATCATTAACTAAAATAACGCTTCCCTCTTTAACTATTTCAGGAAGTTTAGGGTAAGTAACAGAAACTCGCCTGTTATCACCGATAACAGGTTGAGTTGTTAAAATGAAAACGCTTCCCTCGCTTAGAGTTACTCCGCCATTTTCAAAAGTTCCAATTCTTATTTCAGGGCCTTTAGTGTCAACAATTATTGGCAAACTTAAACCTAAAGACTCTCTTATTTCTTTAACTAATTCAATTTGCTCACCGTGGCTAGCATAATCGCCGTGGCTCATATTAAACCTAAAAGCGTTAACTCCGGCTTTAACCATATTCGTTAAAACTTCTTTAGTTTTACAAGCAGGCCCAACGGTTGCAATAATTTTTGCGTTTCTCATATTCTTCCCCCAATAGTTTTATCTAATTTTATTATACCAGTCAATAAATTTTTCTGCAAATAAAAAAGGCGCATTTGCGCCAACTTTATTTTCCCGCTTCCCCAAGATAGTTATTTGGGTTAACAAGTTTGCCGTCAAGTTTAACCTCAAAATGAAGGTGTGAGCCATCTGCTTTTTCATTAGTTGCAACCCCCATTTTGCCGATAGTATCGCCGGTTTTTACATCTTGCCCAACGCTAACAAGCGCGCTTCCAAGCGATTTGTAAACACTAACAAGCCCTTCGCTATGCTCAATTTCAACAACCGTTCCGTTCATAACGTCTTTTTCAACCTTTATAACTTTTCCGTCGTAAACAGCATAAACATCAGTTCCCTCTGCCCCACAATAATCAATTGCCTGATGAGTTTTCCAAACGCCTGTTGTTTTGTCTTCAACTAAACAATCATCACAATAATCTTTGCAAACAACAGCATCTTTAACCGGGCTTTCAAAAACAATAACCGAATTGGTTTCAGTTGGAACAACTTGCTCATTGCTTTCATTTTGCTCAATCGTTTGAATAGGTTCAGATGTTTCCTTCTTTTTATAAAGATCAGCAACGCTTAACGCCGTTATAACGCTGAAAACGGCTAAAACGCTAAATGCAACAGTTAGCGCATAAACATTTCTCTTAAAAAATCCCTTTATCACTTTAAATGTGTTTTTTATTTTCATACTTAACCTCCAATTTACATAAATAATTGCCAGCTTTTTATTTTTTAAACATTTTTAAAAACTTCCCATAATTATTGGGCTTGCAACTGTTACTTCCTCGCCATTAATTGCAATTTGAACATTGAAGTTTTTTCCACTAATTTTATATGGCAAAAGCGCACTTTTAGCGTAAATATTATAAATAGAATCAATAAACTTTATTTCAACAATAGTTAACCCATATTCTTTTTCAAAGGCTTTAAGGTTAAAATTTGTTAGCGTTGTTTTAAAAAACTCGCCTAAAATTTCACCGTTTTTATCATAACTATAAAAAATTTCAGGCGTAACGTTAAAAATTTCATAGCTAAAACCGTGATTTATTGCCCCGCTGAAATATTTTTCAAGCCCCTGCCCCTTTGCGTAAACGCCGATAGTTTGGCTATTATCGGGGCTTGCTAACGTTTTAAATGATAACGTTAGGCTAATTGCTATTAAAACTGAAAAACCTATAATTATCTTTTTTACCATTTTCTCACCACAAAAAAATCATTAGACGAATCTAATGATTTCCAATTTCTTAATTTTTAAACTTTCTTTTTCTTGTGGTTTTTAACAATTGTTACTATTGTTCTAACCAAGATGAAAACAAAGCCAACCGCTAAGAATAAGTAATAGTCAAAAATTCTCCACGCCAAGAACGGAAAGGCAACATTGCTAGTTCCTTGTAAAAAGGCGTTAAACATAATTAAAAAGGCAATTTCTTTGATTCCTGTTCCGCCTGGCAAAATCATAATTGTTGAAGCCATATCAACAACTTGATATCTAGCAAGCGCAACAAACCAAAGCGATAATAAAACGGCAAAACTTGATGTTGTTATTGTCGTGCTGAACGCCATACAAACGAAGAACCCCATTGAACAAAACAAAGTAAATTCCAAAACAGAAAGCAGAATTTCGCTAACCAAAACGCCTTTGTTTTTAGCAAGATATTTCATTGAGTTTTGATATTCAAGAACTTGGCGCATAAACTTATCATAACTCTTACGATAGTTTTTAACGATTTTAAGCCTATAACCAATGCTTATAACCCATCTTGCTATGCTTCTTCCAACAAGTTTGCTACTTCCAAGAAATAAAAAGCCAACGCTAACGATTGTTGTTATAACAATTCCAACGATTGAAAGAATCTTTAAAATTGTTATCAATAAATCCATTAACCCGCTTTCGCTTGGAATAAGCGGAACAGCAAAAATAAATAGTAAAATAATTAAAAACCATCTAACAAGCTGACCAATTATCATTCTAATAATAGGAATGCTTGTTGCAACGCCAGGAGTTACCCCACCCTTAACAAGGTTTAAAATTTGTGATGGTTGCCCACCAACCGCCATCGGCGTTATATCATCATAATATTTACCTAAAATTGCACATTTAAAGCAAAGCCAAAACCTAAACTTGCCCGTTGTGTTTTTAACCATAACGCTCAAGCAAAGCGCATTAACAAAATAGTTTATTATAAAGCAAGCAAGCGCACCTAAAAGCCAATAAAGTTTTGTTCCCTGCTCAGCAATAACTTCGCCAAGGCTAACATTAGAAGTTTCTTTTAATAAACCCTTTAAAACGAAAACTAAAAAGGCAATGTTTAGAGCTAAGAATAATAAATTAATAATTATGCTCTTTTTCTTTTTCTTTGGTTCTTCTGCTTTCTTAGCTTCTTCAAGCCTTATAGAAACAATTTCGCTATCAATAACGGCGTTTGGAACATCAGTTTCTAAAATAATCTCTTCAGTTTTTTCGCCGATAGTTTGGTCGTTTGAAGCATCTTCATTATTTTTCTCATCAAAAAAAACTTCATGATCAGGATTAACTTTATTTAAATCCCCATCAAGTGAAGTTTCTTCTTCTTTTAAATTTTCTTCTTGCGACTTTTGCATACTTATAATTTAATATTTAATTAATAAAAAGTCAAGACTTTTATTTTACCTTTTTTTCTCTAATGATTCGCTTTGTTCTGCTAAGTTAACATAATATGCCCCATCACTAAAACTTAATTTGAAAATCTCTAAAGATGTTTCATTGTTCATATCTATTATTGTTTTAGCAATTGAAACTTTATCGCTATTCTTAACTTCTTTAGCGCAGGCAATAAGCCAATTAAGAGAACCTGTTTGCTCAAGTTTATCTTGTAACGCTTTTAAATCAACAACTTTTTGGTCTTGAAATCTTCTCATAAACCTTTCAATATATTCAGCCTCAATTGGTTTTAAAACAGGATTACATTCCATTTTACAAAGCCCATCTTGAATAGCCTTTAGCGGAGCTCCACTTAAATCATATCTTCTAGCAAATTCATACATTTCTTTAGGGTTATCTGTTTTGGCCATAATTGTTGCAAGAACTGGAATGTCAGGATTTTTAACTAATTTTGCAAACCATTTAATAGTTGAAGCATCTTTTAATTCAGTAAGCCCTTCATACATTGCATCTAAGTCAAGTTTCTTAAATGACCTAGCACACTCTAATATAAAAGAACCCTTTTTTTCTTTTGCAATTGAAGCAGAAAGCGCTTTTTGATCGGCTCCCGCAATCATTAATCCGAATTTTATTTTAACCGTAGGGCAACCTTTTAGTTCGCATAGTTTTTCTTGCATATATTGAACTTGTGAATAAGGATAATCTAATGCTTTAACCCCTTGAAACTCATCAGTAAATTCAAAAATATATTTGCTATCTTTACTATCCCCAATAACATTTCTTAACTCTAAAAGAAGGTTGTTGCCATGTTTTAATTCCTTAATAAGTTCTTTTTTAAACCTGCGCGCAAAATGAAAAGCCGCTCTTACATCACCGGTTTTAACAATAGCATTTCCTACCTTATTAATATCAATATTTTTATCGTTATCTCTTGCAAAAAGATAAATCTTCCAACCATCTTCAGAAGATATAACATCATCAAGATATGAGTTAGTATTCCTAATTTCACTAACCTTTATTCTTTTTTTCATTAAAGATGAATGTTTATCTTCTCTTAAAATTTGTTCAAAATCAATTTCTTCTTTGTTTTCCATAGTGATTTTATTATACCATACATTTTTAATTTTTTCAAGTGAAATAAAAAACCATCGCCGAAGCGATGGTAAATTTTAAATAAGCTTATCAATTTGAGCCTTAGTTAATTTTTCTCTAGCCGTAAATTGATTATTGTTTTCTGCCCAATCAAGCATTTCATAAAGTTTGTTGCTATAATATTTATCTAACTCGCTGGTTTTAGTTTGCTCATAAACAAACTCTAATAGGCTTTGGTTAGTATAAGTTGAAACAACTTGATTTTTAAGTTCATCAACAATTTCAGCATTTGTTTTATCAACGGTTTCCGTTCCAACAACTTTAGTTAATTTAACAGCATCACCATTAGAGTGAATCTTTGATAAAATCATCATATGAGCGCCATAACTCGTTAAACTAACCATTGTTGTTTGGCCTAAAATTCTTGAGCCATCAACGATATTATTTGCGTCAACATAGTCTTTATAAAGATCTTTAGCAGTGTCGCTAAATTCTTTCATAAGCCCAGCATTCTCACCTTTTTCATTTGTTACTGAATAACCAATTAAGTCAGCCATTGTTTCGCCGCCAAGATTTTTATATTCGTTAGAATCAGTATAACGATACATATATTTCCTGAACAACTCAGTAATTTTATGTTCTTTTTGGGCGCTAGTAATGGTTGTGTCATTTAAAATATCTGTTCTTTCAGCATCAAAACTATCTAAGATTTCTTGAAGTGTTATTGTTGCATTAACCATTTCAGGTATCTTTTCATCATTCTCATCTAAGATAAATTCGCCATTTTCATCAGTTTTATAAACTATCTCATCATAATCATCACGTTTTTCAATTTGAACGGTATTTCCCTCATCATCACGATAAGTTGAACTAATAGTCCAAACATCATGAACATCATCATATGCTTTGGCTAACCTGGCATCTTCATATTCTTGCCTAAAGATAAGGTCAGTTGAATCGCTTGAACCAACATATTGCCCTAATTCAGTTTTAGTGTCTTCATCAAAAGCAACTAAAATATGCATAACACTAAAGAATGCAATTTTCTCACTTTCAAGATCTTCATCATAATAATGATATAAAATAACATCTTTGTTGCTTGTTGAATATAAAAGCTCAGTGTAAGCTTCCTTAGTGTTAACCCCTTGTTTAGAAGTGTTTAACAACTCTTTATATTTTTCAACAAGTTTCATTAAAACGGCTTCATCAGCAAGTTGGTCATCATAGTCTTGATCACCAAAAACTCTTGACTCAACATATTCTTTATATTTATCCTTAATCTTGCTAAGTTTTTCATCTTCAAATTCAGTTTCAAGATATTTTTTAACTGCATCATCTTGAGAGAGTGTTTCACCACTCATTTTATAATCATAAACTAAGTCGCCAACAAACTTGTTGTAAGCGTTAGTTCTATATTTCATATAATCATTTTCAACGCCATCAAAAACTTTATCTTTAAGTTTTGTTAAAACATTGCTATAATCAACCGCTTGCGCAGCAACAACACTATCAAAAGTTACAGGAGTAACAGGCTCAAATTCATAAGCCTCATAAACATTGTTACTCGTTTCACTTGTTGTTGCATTTAACCTTTCAGGAATATCGGCTTTAGCAGCATTAATATATGTTTTTTCATAGCCATCAATCTTTGTTATAATCTCATCAATAACCTTATCAACAAGTTCATCAACATCATCTTGGCTTAAAACAACAACTTCCTTCCCCTTAACTTCTTGAATTGCGCCAAGGTAAAGTTCGTCATAAATAACATCCATAACAACATCTTCGTCATAGTAAGCAAAATAGTTGCTATAAGAATCATACATTCCTTTTAAGTCTTTAAAAGTTATTTCTTTTCCATAAACAGTTGCAATAACAGTTTGATCATTTATTGCCGCTGCAACGTTAAATAGTGAGCAACCCGATAAGAAGCCCAAAACCATACAAATACAAACAATAATAGCAAAAAAACGTTTTTTCAAAAGGGTATCCTCCAAAATATATTTTTATTATAACCTATTTTGTTTTAAAAGCAAACGTTTAAACTTAAAATTTTTATTAATTTTTAGAATTTGTGGCACATTCAAGGAAGTTTATAATCCTATCAAGGTTGCCCTCTTTGGTTTCAGTTTTGTCTAATTTTATAAAACTTGTTTGTCCAAGGTCAATAGCGCAATAATTTCTAAATTGATAAACAGCTTCTCCTATGTTTTCACTTGAAGTTATCTTACTTGCCTTGTCAAAAACTATTTTAATTCCAAGCGGAGTGCTAACAACCTCGGTTGCCCCAATCTCACTCGCCATAAACCTAGCATAAGCAATTTTAACAAGGTTAAGACTTTGTTTAGGAAGTTTTCCAAATGATGACTCAATATCTTTAATGAGTTCTTCCATTTCATCACGACTTGAAATCGCTGAAATATTCTTATAAACAGTCATTCTGTTAGCAGGGTTAGTTATATAGTTTTCAGGAATAAAGGCGTCAATATCAATTTTCATAATAGTGTTAGTAACCTCTTTAACCTTTTCGCCCCTAATTTCAGCAACGGCTTCGGCTAAAAGTTTTGAATAAAGTTCAAAACCAACTTTCTGCATAAATCCGTGTTGCTCGGCACCTAAAACGTTACCACTTCCCCTTATTTCAAGGTCACGCATTGCAATTTTAAATCCGCTTCCAAACTCAACAAACTCGCTCATTGCTTCAAGGCGTTTGCTTGCTTCTTCGCTTAAAACCTTGTCATAATCATAAGTAAGATATGCGTAAGCAAGTTTGTTTCCTCGCCCAACGCGCCCCCTTATTTGATAAAGTTGGCTAAGCCCAAAGCGTTCGCTGTCAATAACAATAAGTGTGTTAGCATTTAAAACATCAATTCCATTTTCAATAATTGTTGAACAAACTAAAACGTCAGCATTACCTTGGTAAAAATCATAAACAGTGTCTTCAAGTTCTTTTGCCTTTAACTTTCCGTGAGCAACTAAAACGCGCGCCTCAGGAACAAGCGCTCTTATTTTTTCCGCCATCTTATAAATTGTTTCAACGCGGTTATATAAAACGAAAACCTGTCCTCCACGGCTTATTTCCCTAACAATAGCGTCTCTCATTAGGCTATCGCTATATTCACAAACCGAAGTTTGAATAGGTATTCTATCAATAGGCGGAGTGTTAATAATGCTAATATCCCTAATTCCTGATAAACTCATATTAAGCGTTCTTGGAATTGGCGTTGCGCTTAAAGTTAAGTAATCAACATTAGGATATTTATTTTTCAACTTTTCCTTATCTTCAACGCCAAATTTTTGCTCCTCATCTAAAACAACAAGCCCAAGATCAGCAAAAACAACATCGTCGCTAAATAGCCTGTGAGTTCCGCAGATTATATCAATTTTGCCCATTTTTAAATCGGCTAAAATCTGTTTAGTTTCTTTAGCGCTTCTAAACCTGTTTAAAACGGCAATTCTAACGCCAAAACTCTCCATACGCTTAACGCAAGTGTTGTAATGTTGCTCACTTAAAATTGTTGTTGGGGCAACAAATGCAACCTGTTTATTATTTAAAACTGCCTTAAACATTGCCCTTAAACTAACTTCCGTTTTGCCAAACCCAACATCTCCGCAAAGCAACCTATCCATAACCTTGCCTTGCTCCATATCTTTTTTGATTTCCGCAATGCTTTTTAATTGATCGGTTGTTTCAATAAATGGGAAACTATCTTCAAATTCGCGTTGCATCGCGTCATCTTTGCTAAACGCATACCCTGGCTTTGCTTCGCGCTTTGCATAAAGTTCTATTAAATCAATAGCAAGTTTTTTAACTTGTGATTTAACCTTTTCTTTAACATGGCTAAACTCAACACCACCAATCTTTGATAGCCTTGCAGGTTTTTCAGCGCCACTAAACCTTTCAAGTTGGTTAAGCCCATCAATAGGAACATAAAGTTTGTCGCCATCACGATATCTAACAACAACAAAGTCTTTGCTACCAAAATTGCTACTTAGATTTGTTATTCCTTCGCAAACACCAATTCCGTGTTGAACATGAACAACATAGTCCCCCGCTTTTGGAACGCTAAAAGCATTTTTTCTTGAAGCGCTGACCCCCTCTTTCTTGCGTTTAGGAACAAAAAGATCGGTTGTGCTTAAAACAACCTTTTTCTCTTTACCTAAAATAAAGCCACCGTTTAAAGAACTAGGGATAATTGCGCTTTTATTATCGCTTAACTTTGCGTTCTCTTTAATATCGATAAAAATATCATTTTCGTTAAGCCTAAAGTTTAGGCTTTCGGCTTGACCACTGCTTCCAGCAAATAAGAAAACATCAAAACCATTAATCTGCCAATTTTTAATGTCAGTTACTAACGTGCTAAAATCATGATAATATCTTGAAACAGGAATTGTTTTAAAATTAAAAACAAAGTCAGGCTCAAAAAACCTGTTAGCGTTAGTTATCTTTTGGCAAACAATAGTTGAAAACTTGTTAATTTTATCAATAACTTCTTGATAATTAAAATAACCGCTTTCATCACAAAGGTTAGCTTTGGTTTTCTTTAAGGCTAAAAACCTGTTTTCAAACTCATTAGAAAATTTAACTAAGGTGTCATAACAAGTTTTTCCCTCATCAATAACAATCAAAGTTTCTTTTGGTAAAAGGTCCAAAATATTTGAATGGTTAAAAAGGCTTAAAACATAATCAAGTGAAAAAGATAATTCATTAACTTCAAGCCTTGAAATAACTTCGGTAAGTGAATTTATAAAAACTTGATTAGCATCATCTTTTTTTGCTTTTTCAAGCCTAGAATATAAAAACTCTAAAACCTCTCTCTTTTCGCTTTCGCTATAAAGAAGGTTTGTGTTTGGGTAAATAACTAACTCATCAAACTTCTGTTTAACTTTTGAATTTTCTTCAAGCGAATAAATTTTTTCAATAATATCGCCGAAAAATTCAATTCTTATTGGATGGTCTTGGTCTGAAATAAATATATCAACAATATCGCCTCTAGCACTAAATTCACCAATATTTGAGCAAATTTCAACTTGGTTATACCCTAATTTTGCGATTTTTTCTTTAAACCCAACGAGATCAGTTTCGCCGTTAACTTTGAGTTTAATTTGCGATTTTTTAAGGTTTTCTTTAGGCAAAGCAATATCAATTAAACTATCTATTGGGGCAACGCAAACGCCCATTTTTCCGTTTGCTATGTCACACATAACTTTAAGTTTTTCCTTCTCTTGCTCGCAAGAAACCGACCTTTTATAAAACAATCTATCACTAGCAAAAGGAAGTAAACTAACCTGCCCTAAAATTGTTTCAAACCTTTCTTTAATTTGAGTTGCGCTGATATAATCACTTGTTAAAAATAAAACCGGTCTTTTGAAAAAAGCGCAAAATGCAATAAGTGAAGCAGAATTTAAGCCTAAAACGCTCACTTTTTTATTATTTTCGCACGCCAAATGGAGGCGCTCAAACTCGCCCCCCACCTTATTAAAATCAAAGAATTGTTGCTTCTTTTCCATAAGCGGAATATATTTTACTCTATTCTAGCCAAAAATTCAATAGCAAATTAGATTTTGTTAAACTTTGTGTTAGTTTCAAGCATTAACCTATCAAAGTCAATCTCGTTCTTTAAATATTTAGTTAAAGCGTCACCAGCATAATCAATAGCTTCAAAAACAGGGCTTCCTTCCCTAATATCAGAAAGAACAAAGTCAACAATTGACATATCTTCTGGCTTCTCGCCCGTTCCTATTCTAACCCTTTTAAACTCACGTGAGCCAACGCAGTTAGCAATGCTTTTTATTCCATTGTGAGTTCCTGGGCCGCCGATCTCTTTAATTCTTACTGCCCCCGCTTTTAAATCAAAATCGTCATAACAAATAATAACGTCTTTAGTTACGTCAATCATCTTATATTTTTTTAAAAATGCAGCAAGCGCTTTACCTGATTCATTAACAAAAGTTCTTGGTTTTGCAAGAATTAATTTTTCACCTTTGTAGTTTATTACACAAGTGTCACTTAAACAATCTCTTGTTCTAAATCTAATGTTTAAATTTCTTGCAACTTTATCTAAAACCAAAAAACCAACATTATGATAGGTTCGCTGATATTCTTTTCCAATATTACCTAAACCTAAAACTAATTTCATAATCAAATTTAATCTTCGTCAGTAAAAATACTATTTTCGTTTGAATTCTTTTTATTCTCAATTATTGAGCAAAGACTAAGTTTTTCCCCCTCTTTTATTCTAACAGGATTATCCCCTGTTCCAACTAGTGTTGAATTTGCGCCAACGCTAGCGTCATTATAAACTTTAGCGTTAACTAAATATGAATTTGCGCCAACGTTAACATTATTTGCAATGCTTGCGCTTACTAAAACTGCGTTTTCGCCAACTATTGAGTTAGCGCCAACAAAAGTTTTTTCAGTTATATGCGCCCCACCATTAATTTTAACATTTTCTTTAACAACGCTTGAAACAACTTCACTTCCGCAAATTTCGCTTCCAGAACCAATTTTACTTGACTTTATTACTGAACCAAACCCTATTTTTGCGTTTTCGTAAATTTCAGTTTTTCCGCTAATAAGAGTGTTAGGTTCAACAATAACTCCGCTACCAATTCTAACATCGCTGTCAATAAACGTTGATTTTCTATCAATAAATTCAACACCATTGTCTTCGTGAAAATCAAAAATTTTATTTCTTAAAATTTCTTTAATTGTCATAAAGTTTTGGTTTGAATCAACACACAAATATTCTTCATTGTTTTCGCCATAAACCTGAGGCGCATAAACATCATCAACACGCCTGATATATTCCGTTCTAAAAACATATCCCCTAGGAAGCGAACAAACATTAAGCCTCTCATCTTCAAGATGTTTTATTGCCCTTAAAACTGTTTGTTTTGATAAAAGCGGAGTGTCGCCAAATAAAACAAGCGTATATTCCCTGTTTTTAAGATATGGTTTAATAACGCTAAGAGTTTTGCTTTCAGGGAAACATTCAAGAGTAACCGGAAGGCTTGGGCAAATTTTTGTTACCCACTCAAAAACCGGTTTGCCTAACAAATCAAGCATAAACCAAGGTTTTCTTTGGGTTTTGTCACTAACGAGCAAAACGAAACAAGCAATGTCTTGCGTTTGCTCAATCGTTTTCTTAACTAATGTTTTTTCTTCAACCATATTCACCCCTAATTGTATAAATTCTTGGCCAAAAAGTCAATTATTTAAACTTCGTTTTTACGTTTATCTTTAAAGAATTCGGTAACTAATTTTGAACAACTATCTTCTAAAACACCTTCGGTTATTGTTGTTTTGAAATTAAGCATTGCTCTTTCATTTAATTCTTTGCAAGTTATTGCATCTTTATGCCCAATTTTTGCGCCAAAAATAAGCCTTTTTATTCGCGCATTAAGTATTGCGCCAAAACACATCAAGCAAGGCTCAAGCGTAACAAAAATTTCGCAGTTATTAAGCCTAAAATCTTTAATCTTTTTGCAGGCTTTGTTTATTGCTAAAATCTCAGCGTGGTCAGTTGCCTTGCGCTTTGTTTGCCTAAGGTTATGCGCCTTAGCAATAACTTTATCACCTAAAACAATAACCGCCCCAACAGGAACTTCCCCTTTCTTTTCTGCAATTTTTGCTTCTTCTAGGGCTTGCGCCATAAAAAGTTCATCTCTTGTTACCATTAAAATTTTCTATCCCCACTTCACTAATATAGTTTTTTGCGCTAATAATAGCGTCAAAAAAATGATTAAACCTAACAATAATATTTCTTAAATTGCGTTCTGTTATTGGGTGAGTCAACTTATCACTTCCAACCTCAATAGTTATTGAAGGAATTTTTAATTTACTAACGCAATAATCTTTAAGCCCACCGCAACTTAATGTTTTATTGTTATCTAGTTTATATTTTAACACTTTTGCAAAAAAATTAGCAACTTTTTTATGGTGCTTTAAAACATCGCCTTTTAACCCAAAATTATAATAAATAACCTCACCCTTGCTATGTAAACTTATGGTAAACGCCGGTTTTATAAGTCTAACCAAATTAGCAATAGACTTTGTTTCGCTCTCACTTTCAGGATTAATTCCAGCAAAACCTTGACTTGAAGGAGCGCTTCTTAAATTAGGGTCAGAATTAAATTTAGCGTCAAAATTATTGTTTAAATCAACCCCCCTTGCGTTAGCTTTAAATAACCTATAATCATTATTGCCGTTAATTTCTTTAAGCGTTTTAACAAAGTTATCGGGAACGCTCTTTTCCCCAAAATAACCAATCATAACGCCATCAGGGTTTACCAAAGGAACAATAATTATGTTAGGCATAATACCCCTAAATTTATCAAAATTTGCGTCTAACCTTTTGGCTAAAAGAAGCGCAATATTCGTTGTTATATTTTCGCGCGCGTGAATGCTTGCTGAGATAACAAAAGTCTGCCTCGCCCCAAAATTGAAACTGACGCAAAAAATTGGTCGCCCAAAAAACGAACGCCCAATTATTCTAACTTTCCCATTTTTAAATTTTAATCTTGTTTTTAACTCTAAATAATCCAAAACTAACCTATTTCATTTTATGTTAGTTTTAAATTAAAAATTACTTATGGTAAGGCAAATTGTTATTAATTGAAAAAGCCCTATAAATCTGCTCAATTAAAACCAACTTCATAATTTCGTGCGGAAAGGTTATTTTACCAAAACTCATAACGAAATTAGCCCTATCTAAAACCTCTTGGCTAAACCCGCAAGACCCGCCAATAACGAAAGTTATTGTGCTTGCTGATAACATAATGTTATCTATTCTTTTAGCAAATTCTTCGCTTGATAACATTTCGCCGCGCCTATCAAGACAAATTGTAAACCCCTCAAAACTTTTAAGTTGTAAAACGCTTTCTTTTTTCTTTGAGTTTTCTATTTCGCCGCTGTTTTTTGGCGCAAATTCCGGAACATAAACAATGCTAACATTTGCCCAAGCGCTAAGTCTTTTAGAAAAGTCTTCAACGCTTTTTGTTAGCTCTTTTTCTTTTCCGCTTCCTGTTGCAACAATTTTAATCTTAACCATTAACTAACAAACCCATTAACCAGCGCTATTACCCATTCAATTCCAAGGAAAACCGCGCTAATCATTAAATAAATTATTGCCTTTTTGCTAATCTTGTTGTCTTGGCTTTTTTCAGGGTTAACCTTATAAACAACTGCTCCGCCATCTTCTTCAACCTGCTCAAAGGCCTTGTTTTCAACGTATATTTTATCTAATTCGTCTTGGCTAAGATATTCAGCACTTCCGTTATTAACTTTGTGGTTAGTTTTAACAATTCTTTTTATTTCGTTAATGATTAAATAAACTGCTAAAACAACAATAGCAGCGCTAATAACAAAACTAACAACCTTGCCAATTGGGCTTAATGTTGCAACTGCGTCAGCTGAATCAGTTCCCCCACCTTTTGCTAAGTTATAAATAAAACTATATAACAAAACAATAAAGTTGTTCATAAAGTGAATAATAATCGTTAGTAAAAGATTGCCTGTGTAATAAACAATAAAGCCTAAAACAACACCTAAAATGAATTGGTGAATTGTTTGATCAGGACTTCCATGCATCAAAGTAAATAAAACAGCGCTCATTATTATTGCAAAGAATTTTCCACACCTAGCAAGGCCGTTTAAAACTAATCCCCTAAACATTATTTCTTCGCAAACAGCAGGAATAACTGCAACTAAAAGCGTATAAATAAGCAAATCCCAAACTGTTTCAACAGAAATAGAACTAGGCGAACTATGATACCCTAAAGCCTCTAAAACTTCAAGAAAAA